>NZ_JBEZKJ010000134.1:0-18348 GCF_040651675.1 Streptomyces sp. NPDC048415
AACCTGTTCACCGCGGTCGACGACGAGCAGTTTTCAGCCCGTCCGGCGTTTGAGGACGAGCGCGAAGCGCGACAAGGGGGGTCTGGGGGCGCAGCCCCCAGGGACGATGGGGTCCCCCCGCTCGAGCGAAGCCGAGAGTGGGGGAGGGTAGGGGCGGCGGGGGCGAAACCCCGTAGGGCCCCACCGTCTCAGCCGACGGACCACATTTCGCCCAGGTTTCCCGAAACAGCTAGGCTCCCGACGTGGCTGATATCCAGATCCCCGCTGACATCAAGCCCGCCGACGGACGATTCGGCGCGGGCCCCTCCAAGGTGCGTACGGAGGCGCTGGACGCGCTGGCCGCGACCGGTAGCTCCCTGCTCGGTACGTCCCACCGCCAGGCCCCGGTGAAGAACCTGGTCGGCAACGTCCGCGAGGGCGTGCGCGAGCTGTTCTCCCTGCCCGACGGGTACGAGGTCGTCCTCGGCAACGGCGGCTCCACCGCGTTCTGGGACGTCGCGACCCACGGCCTGATCGAGAACAAGTCGCAGCACCTCACCTTCGGCGAGTTCTCCTCCAAGTTCGCGAAGGCCGCCAAGCTCGCGCCCTGGCTCGCCGAGCCCACCGTGATCTCCTCCGACCCGGGCACGCACCCCGAGCCGGCCGCCGAGGCGGGCGTCGACGTCTACGCCTTCACCCACAACGAGACCTCCACCGGTGTCGCCGCCACGCTCAAGCGGGTGCCGGGCGCCGACGAGGGCTCACTCGTCCTGGTGGACGCCACGTCCGGCGCCGGCGGCCTCCCGGTCGACATCGCCGAGACCGACGTCTACTACTTCGCCCCGCAGAAGTCCTTCGCCTCCGACGGCGGCCTGTGGATCGCCGTGTTCTCCCCGGCCGCGATCGAGCGCGCCGAGCGCGTCCACGCCTCAGGCCGCCACGTGCCGGAGTTCTTCTCGCTCCCCACGGCGATCGACAACTCCCGCAAGAACCAGACGTACAACACCCCGGCCCTCGCCACCCTCTTCCTGCTCAACGAGCAGCTGGAGTGGATCAACGGCCAGGGTGGCCTCGACTGGTCCACGAGCCGCACCAAGGACTCCTCGACCCGCCTCTACAGCTGGGCCGAGGAGAGCAAGTACGCGACCCCGTTCGTCGCGGACCCCGCCAAGCGCTCCCAGGTCATCGGCACGATCGACTTCGCCGACGAGATCGACGCCGCCGCCGTCGCCAAGGTCCTGCGCGCCAACGGCATCGTCGACACCGAGCCCTACCGCAAGCTCGGCCGCAACCAGCTCCGTGTCGCGATGTTCCCCGCCATCGACCCGGCGGACATCGAGGCGCTGACGAAGTGCGTCGACTACGTGATCGAGAAGCTGTAGCCGTTTTCGGTACGGCGATGGGGGCGTCCGGCGCGTGATCGTGCCGGGCGCCCCTTGCTCATGTCGCCGTGCAGGTCACCGCCCGCGTTCCCCCGCCGCCCGGCGCCCCGCCGAACCCGAGGGTCACCGAACCGCCCGCCGCCACGGCCCCGTTGTGATCGGCCTTGACGCGACGACGGTCTCCCCGCTCTGGGTGTACGCCGCGTTCCCCATGTTCGTGACCTCGCGGTTCAGCTTCGGCGCAGCAGCCGCCTGAACCCGATGGCAACGGCGATGGTGGCCGCGACGGCGAGGGCGCCGACCTTGAACCCGCCGCTCATCCCACTGCCGTCGACAGCCGAATCACCGCCCCCGGAGGGCGACTTGGACCCGGAGCCGCCGCTTCCCGGCACACTCTCCGGCTGCACAGCGCTGCCCGCGCCCTCGCTCCCGTACATGAGCTTGGACCCGTCGGGGGTGTAGGTGACGGACTCGCCCTGCCCCTGCAGGGGCACGTTCAGCCGCTCCTGCTTCTTGATCTTCCCGTCGTTCCACCGGTAGGCGATCCCGCCGAAGTATCCGCGTACGGCGAGCTGCTCGCCGTCGGGCGAGAAGGCGCCGTCGGTGGTCCAGAGGTCGACGGTGGCGACGGGCTTGAAGACGTTCGTACCGGAGGCGGAGAGCTGGGCGGGGCCCTCGTACAGATGGCCGCCGTCCTCGTTCTTGTCGACGATGTAGACCCGCCCGGTCTTGGGATGCACCATCAGCGCCTCGGCGTTGCGGGGGCCGTCCGCGTATTTCACGACGTACTGCGTGGCGCGGATCGTCTGGTCCTTGAGCACCTTCGGCTCGGGCAGCTTGTAGATCCACACGTGGTCCCACTTGCCGCCGAGGTTGTCGCCGATGTCGCCGACATAGAGGTCGCCGTCGGGCCCGAGGGAGATCGCCTCGACATCCCGGGGGGCGCCGACGCCGCTCATCGTGATGGTGGCGACCGTCTTGCCGGTCTTGCTGTCGACGGCGTAGAGGAAGGCCCCGTCGTCGCTGTCGTTGTGGGTCCAGTAGATCCCGGGGTGGGCGCGGGAGGCGGCGAGTCCGCTGGACTCGGTGATCCTGGGGTCCTTGATCGTGAACCCGTCGTCCCCGCTGCCGGCGACGGCCGACGCCGGGAGCGCGATGACGAGGGCGGCTGCGGCGGCGGCTGTGACTGCGGCTGCGGCTGCGGCTCGGGCTCCGGCGAGGCGGGGAAGGGATCGGCGCATGGGCCAAGACTGCCATCCCGGCCGGTCGTTCAGGCCGACCGTGGCTCGCCGTGCTTTGTTGGGCCAGACTGGAAGGCGTGTCCAGCCTCACACCCCACCCCAGCTCATGCCATCCCCGCTGATCGTCCATGATGAGCGGATGCTCAGGTTCATGCCCGTCGGCGACTCCATGACGATCGGAAGCGCGGGCGAACACACGTGGCGTTACCGACTGTGGCAGCACCTGCGCGCGACGTACGGGGGCCCGTTCAAGATCGTCGGCCCGCGCGAGACGCTCTACGACAAGGCCACGGAGTCCCCCGACTCGCACGAGTACGCGGACCCGGACTTCCCCCGCGCCCACCTGGCCGGCTGGGGCGAGGGCTGGCTCCACATGGCCCCGCTGATCCGCGAGGAGGTCCGCTCCCAGCGGGCGGACGTCCTGCTGGTGTCGCTCGGCCTGATCGACCTCGGCTTCTACACGAACGCGCCCCAGACGGCCGACAACGCCCGCACCTTCATCGCGGAGGCCCGCGCGGCCAACCCCCGGATCCGCATGGTCCTGCTCCCGGTGATACGGAACGTCCGCGCCGAGACCGACGCCCCCTTCGCCGCCGAGGTCGCCGCCTTCAACGAACTCCTCGCCAAGGCCGTGGCCGACCTGGACGAACCCCGCTCCCCCCTCCTCCTGGCGTCGCCGCCTCCGTCGTACGACATCACCTTCGACACGTACGACGGCACACACCCCAGCGCGAGCGGCGAACACAAGATCGCGGAGGGGTTCGCGGAGGCGATGTACCAGGCGTGGGACCTAGGAGAGCCGTACACAGCCGAAACCGCCTGACCGAATCTCGGCGTGCCATGGTCAACGCGACCTCCCTTGCATAGAGCGCACTCCAGCGCGTTGGCTAGGCGCTCATGAAGTACACGCAGCTCGGACGCACGGGACTCAAGGTCAGTCGGCTGGTTCTCGGGACCATGAACTTCGGTCCGCAGACCGAGGAGGCCGACAGCCACGCCATCATGGACGCGGCGCTGGACTCGGGAATCAACTACTTCGACACCGCGAACGTGTACGGCTGGGGCGAGAACAAGGGCCGTACGGAATCGATCATCGGGAACTGGTTCGCCCAGGGCGGTGACCGGCGCGACAAGGTGGTCCTGGCCACCAAGGTGTACGGGAACATGGCCGCCGAGGGCGACCCGTGGCCCAACCACGACAAGCTCTCCGCCCTGAACATCCGGCGGGCGGTCGAGGCCAGCCTGAGGCGCCTGCAGACCGACTACATCGACATCTACCAGTTCCACCACGTCGACCGCTCGACTCCCTTCGAGGAGATCTGGCAGGCCATCGACACCCTCGTACAGCAGGGCAAGATCCTCTACGTCGGGTCCAGCAACTTCCCGGGGTACAAGATCGCCCAGGCCAACGAGATCGCCGCCCGGCGGCACGGCACCATCGGTCTCGTCAGCGAGCAGTGCCTCTACAACCTCGCCGAGCGGCGCGCCGAGATGGAGGTCATCCCGGCCGCGCAGGAGTACGGGCTCGGGGTCATCCCCTGGTCGCCGCTGCACGGCGGTCTGCTCGGCGGAGTCATCAAGAAGGAGGTCGAGGGCGGACGCAGGGCGAGCGGCCGGGCCGCCGACGCCCTCGCCAACACCTCCATCCGCGCGCAGATCCAGTCGTACGAGGATCTGCTCGAAAAGCACGGGCTGGAGCCCGGCGAGGCCGCGCTGGCCTGGCTGTTGACCCGGCCCGGCGTCACCGGCCCCATCGTCGGGCCGCGCACCGCCGAACAGCTCGAGTCCGCGCTGCGCGCGGTGGAGCTGGAGCTGACGGAGGACGTTCTCGCGGGACTCGACGAGATCTTCCCGGGTCCCGGTCCGTCTCCGGAGGCGTTCGCCTGGTAGCCCGGCGGGGCAGGGGGCATCCGGCGGTGGCGGTCTATCTGACCGCCGCCGCCAGGGCCACCACGACGAACATCAGCACGAGCACACCGGCCATGATCCGGTTACGGGTCTTCGGGTCCACGGAGTCGAGATTAACCGGCCGCCGCGGCGGGCCCGGCGGCCACCCCCAGCGGCCGGCTCGCCACCGTCTCGTATCGGGGCTGCTCACCCGGCACCCCGGACTTCGGCAGGTTGCTGCGGACGAGACACAGCTCACCCACTGTCCACTCCCGCCCGGCGAACGTGTCCAGGGCGGTGACATAGGGCTTGAAGTCGGCGGAAGCGCGGCTGCGGGCCACGGTCAGGTGGGGGCGGTAGTGCCGGTGCTCCTCCGTCGGGATCCCCGCCTTGCGGCCCGCCGCCTCCGCGCGGCCGGCCAGCAGCCGCATGGCGCCGATGTCTCCCGACGCCCCCACCCACAGCGCCCGGCCCCCGAAATGCCCGCCGCCGCGCAGGGACAGCGGGAAGGGGGCCGTGCGGTGAGCAGCCCGCGCCAGCCGTTCCGAGAGGTCCGGGACGATCTCCTCGTCCACCTCGCCGTAGAACGCGAGCGTGAAGTGCCAGCCGGGACGGCCCGTCCAGCGCAGCTCGTCCGCGCCCGGCAGCCGCTCCAACTCATCGACTTCCGAGGCCAGTTCGCGGATCACACCGGCCGGGGGCAGTACCGCCGCAAAGAGTCTCATGGCGTCACCCTTCCAGGGAACGGATCACCGGGCGACCCACGGTTCACGCCGCCGTGGCCAGCCGCTCCCGCTGTTCCCTGGGGACGAAGCGGACCTGGGGATGGCCGTGGTGCCAGGCGACGGACAGGCGCAGGCCACCGATGCGGGCCAGGGCCAGGCCGACGCCGCTCGCGGCCGCCAGGGAGACCAGGCCGCCGAGGGCGAAGCCGACGCGGGGGCCATAGGCGTCGGTGACCCAGCCCACGAGGGGCGCCCCCAGCGGCGTACCGCCCATGAAGACCATCATGAACAGGGCCATGACGCGGCCGCGCATGGCCGGGTCGGTGGCCATCTGGACCGAGGTGTTCGCGGTGACGTTGACCGTGAGGCCGAAGATGCCGAGCGGGACCATGAGGAGCGAGAAGAGCCAGAGGGAGGGAGCCGTGGCCGCCACGACTTCCAGGGCGCCGAAGGCCACCGCCGCCGCGATCAGCACGCGCAGGCGTGCCGTGCCGCGGCGGGCGGCGAGCAGCGCGCCGGCCAGCGAGCCGAGCGCCATCAGCGTGTTGAAGAGGCTGTACGCGCCGGCGCCCGCGTGGAAGACGTCGTCCGCGTACGCCGACAGCCAGACGGGGAAGTTGAAGCCGAAGGTGCCGATGAAGCCGACCAGGACGATCGGCCAGATCAGCTCGGGACGGCTGGCGACGTAGTGCAGGCCTTCGCGCAGCTGGCCCTTGCCGCGCGGCGCCCGCTCGACGACGTGCAGTTCGCGGGCCCGCATCATCAGCAGGCCGGCGATGGGGGCGACGAAGGACAGGCCGTTGAAGAGGAAGGCCCAGCCGGTGCCGACGCCGGTGATCAGCAGGCCCGCGACGGCGGGGCCGACCAGGCGGGCCGACTGGAAGTTCGCCGAGTTCAGGCTGACCGCGTTCTGCAGCTGGCCGGGGCCGACCATCTCGGAGACGAAGGACTGCCGGGCCGGGTTGTCCACGACTGTGGCGAGACCGACGGCGAAGGCGGCGAGGTAGACGTGCCAGACCTGGACGTGGCCGGAGAGGGTGAGGAAGGCGAGCGCGAGGCCGGTGAGGCCCATCGCCGTCTGGGTGGCCAGCAGGGCCGGGCGCTTGGGGAGACGGTCGACGAGGACGCCGCCGTACAGCCCGAAGAGCAGCATCGGCAGGAACTGCAGCGCGGTGGTGATACCGACCGCGGCGGACGAGCCGGTCAGGCTCAGCACCAGCCAGTCCTGGGCGATGCGCTGCATCCAGGTGCCGGTGTTGGAGACGACCTGGCCCAGGAAGAAGAGGCGGTAGTTGCGGATCCTCAGCGAGCTGAACATCGAGGAGCGGGAGGTGCTGTCCGGGGTGGGCGGGGAGTCGTGGGTGGCTGGTGCGGGGGCGGAGTCTGCTCCGGGTCCCGTACTCAAAAGGGCTCGCCTCCTAGGCAGTCGGTGACGTCGGCGTCATGGGAGGGCGTCGGCGCTTGGTCGGGGGCGGCCTTCGGGGGAGAAGGCCGCCGGTTGTCACGGATGGGCTGTCACAGATGCGCGAGCTTCTCGAGGACGGGGGCGGCCTCGCGGAGCTTCGCCCATTCGTCCTCGTCGAGGGCCTCGACCAGTCCGGCCAGGAACGCGTTCCGCTTGCGGCGGCTCTCTTCGAGCATCGCCTCGGCCTTGTCGGTCTGCGTCACGACCTTCTGGCGCCGGTCCTCGGGATGCGGCTCCAGCCTGACCAGGCCCTTGGCTTCGAGCAGCGCGACGATGCGGGTCATCGAGGGCGGCTGCACATGCTCCTTGCGGGCGAGCTCGCCCGGCGTGGCGGTGCCGCAGCGGGCAAGGGTGCCGAGCACCGACATCTCGGTGGGGCTCAGCGACTCGTCGACCCGCTGGTGCTTGAGTCGACGCGACAACCGCATCACTGCGGAGCGCAAGGCGTTCACGGCGGCCTCGTCGTCGCCATGGGTGAGGTCAGGCATGTTCTTTAGCGTAACTCATTACTCTCGCTAAAGAACAGTCGAATGCCCGTGAACCGCGCCACTGAACCCCTACATCACTCATATGAGTGAGTCGGCTCCGAAAAGTGACCCCTCCCCCGCCGGGGTCCCGCGACCCTCGACTCCATGGGGACCAGCGTGCTCAGCCTGCGGATGGACGGGGAGCTGCTCAACCGGCTCCGGCACCATGCCGCCAAACGCGGAATGAGCGTCCAGGACTATGTCGTCCGGACGCTCATTCGCGATGATTTCGACGAGCGGTTCCAGACCGCGGTCGAGGAGACGGAGAAGTTCTACGGGGTCACGTGACCCCCACCGGTCAGGTCAGTCCCAGCGCCGGCATCAGGTAGTAGAAGCCGAACACCGCCGAGACGACGTACATCGGGACCGGGATGTCGCGACCCCGGCCCGCCGCCAGGCGCAGCACCACGAAGGTGATGAAGCCCATGCCGATGCCGTTCGTGATCGAGTAGGTGAACGGCATCATCAGCATCGTCACGAAGGCCGGAATGGCGATCGTGTAGTCCGCCCAGTCGATCTCCTTGACCGAGTGGGACAGGATCAGGAAGCCGACCGCGAGCAGCGCCGGGGTGGCCGCCTGCGACGGGACCATCGTGGCGACGGGAGTCAAGAAGAGCGCGACGGCGAACAGCCCGCCGGTGACGACGTTCGCGAAGCCGGTGCGCGCGCCCTCGCCGACGCCCGCCGTGGACTCCACGAACGCGGTGGTGGCCGAGGAGGACGTGGCACCGCCCGCCGCGACCGCGAGGCCGTCGACGAAGAGGACCTTGTTGATGCCGGGCATCTGGCCCTGCGCGTCGGTCAGCTTGGCCTCGTCGCTGACGCCCATGATCGTGCCCATCGCGTCGAAGAAGCACGACAGCAGCACGGTGAAGACGAAGAGGATGCCGGTCAGTACGCCGACCTTGCCGAAGCCGCCGAAGAGGCTGACCTTGCCGACGAGACCGAAGTCCGGGGTGGCGACCGGGTTGCCGGGCCACTTCGGGGTGGTCAGGCCCCAGGACGGGATCGTGGCGACGGCGTTGATGATCAGCGCGAGGACGGTCATCGTGACGATCGAGATCAGGATCGCGCCCGGCACCTTGCGCACCATCAGCGCGAGCGTGAGCAGCGTGCCGAGGATGAAGATCAGGACGGGCCAGCCGTGAAGGTGGCCGTCGGAGCCGAGCTGGAGCGGGACCGTGGTCTGGGCGACGTCCGGGATGCGGGTGACGAATCCGGAGTCGACCAGGCCGATCAGCATGATGAACAGGCCGATACCGATCGAGATGCCCTTGCGCAGGCCCAGCGGCACGGCGTTCATGACGCGCTCACGCAGACCGGTGGCGACCAGCAGCATCACGATGAAGCCGGCCAGCACGACCATGCCCATGGCGTCCGGCCAGGACATCCGCGGGGCCAGCTGGAGTGCGACGACGGTGTTCACACCGAGGCCGGCGGCCAGCGCGATCGGCACGTTGCCGATGACGCCCATGAGGAGCGTGGAGAAGGCCGCGGTCAGGGCGGTGGCGGTGACCAGCTGGCCGTTGTCCAGGTGGTGCCCGTACATGTCCTTCGCGCTGCCCAGGATGATCGGGTTGAGCACGATGATGTAGGCCATCGCGAAGAAGGTGGCGAAACCGCCGCGGATCTCGCGCGGGATGCTGGAGCCGCGCTCGGAGATCTTGAAGTAGCGGTCTAGGACACCCTGCGCGGGCCGGGGCTCCGGTTCCTGCGGGGCGGTGGCCTTGGTGGCGGCCGAGGTGGACATGCGTGACCTCATACGTGCGGGGGCCTTGCGGGCCGGACGGCGCCGGGCGGGACGGCGCGCGGCTGGGGGAACTTGATCGAGTCTGACCGTTGCGCGATCACCAACAGGTTTCTTCGACGTTTCCGTTGGTGTTTCGTACGAACAGAAAGAGCCAGACCCAGACCGTTTCAGTATGAACATATGAGTCCGAAATCGCTATCTCCGCGCGTAGACCGTTGGTATACAAGGGCGACGCGGGCCAGGAAGTCAGCAGCGGGACGACCCTCGTAAGCTGTGCACATGGCGAAGTGGACCCCCAAGCACGAGGCACCGGAGCCCCTGGAGGGGCCCGTCGTCGCCACCATCACGGGCGGCACGATCCTTTGGTTCGTCCTCTTCCTGGCGCAGCTGCCGTTCTACGGCTGGTTCGACGACCACGGGCACACCTGGTGGCTGTGGACCTGCCTGGCCGGCGCCGGTCTCGGCCTGATCGGCATCTGGTACGTCCGCGGGCGCGACGCCGCCCTCAAGCGGGCCGCGGCCGCCGGCACCGACCACAAGCCCACTGCCGCGGAGTAACCACCCCACGTACACCCAGGGCATCACTGTCCGCAGCCCCCGCTCCTCCCCTGGTCGGATCTTTGGGGCACTCGGCAGGTGAAGCCGTATTTCCACACGTACCGTCGAATGCATGACGCACATCGACGCGGGCGCCGAACTCGATCCCGTTCACCCCGTGCCCATACCCGCGCCGGCGCGGGCACCGGGGCTGTCCACCGCCGAAGTGGCCGAACGGATGGCGCGCGGCGAGGTCAACGACGTCCCCGTGCGCAGCAGCCGCTCGCTGGGCGAGATCGTCCGCGCCAACGTCTTCACCCGGTTCAACGCGATCATCGGTGCGCTCTGGCTGGTGATGCTGTTCGTGGCGCCGTTCCAGGACAGCCTGTTCGGGTACGTGATCATCGCCAACACCGCGATCGGCGTCATCCAGGAGTGGCGGGCCAAGCAGACCCTGGACTCGCTCGCGGTGATCGGCGAGGCGAAACCGACCGTGCGGCGGGCCGGGGTCGCCGCCGAGGTCAGCACCTCGGAGATCGTGCTCGACGACCTGATCGAGATCGGGCCCGGCGACAAGATCGTCGTCGACGGGACCTGCGCCGAGGCCGACGGCCTGGAGATCGACGAGTCGCTGCTCACCGGCGAGGCCGACCCGGTGGTCAAGCATCCCGGCGACGCGGTGATGTCGGGCAGCTTCGTCGTCGCGGGCGGCGGCGCGTTCACGGCGACGAAGGTGGGACGGGAGGCGTACGCGGCACAGCTCGCCGAGGAGGCGTCCCGGTTCACGCTGGTCCACTCCGAGCTGCGCACCGGTATCTCCACGATCCTCAAGTACGTGACCTGGATGATGATCCCGACCGCGATCGGCCTGGTCATCAGCCAGCTGGTGGTCAAACAGCACGGCCTCAAGGACTCCATCGCGCGGACGGTCGGCGGGATCGTGCCGATGGTCCCCGAGGGCCTGGTCCTCCTCACCTCCGTCGCCTTCGCGATCGGCGTCATCCGCCTTGGCCGGAAACAGTGCCTCGTGCAGGAACTCCCCGCCATCGAGGGCCTCGCGCGCATAGACACCGTCTGCCTCGACAAGACCGGCACCCTCACCGAGGGCGGCATGGACGTCACCGAGCTGCGCCCGCTCGATGGTGCCGACGAGTCGTACGTAGGCCAGGTGCTCGGCGCGCTCGGCGAGTCGGACCCTCGGCCGAACGCCTCCCTTCAGGCGATCATCGCCGCCTACCCGGACAGCGAGGAGTGGCGCTGCACCGAGTCGCTGCCGTTCTCCTCCGCCCGCAAGTACAGCGGCGCCTCCTTCAGCGAGGGCAACGGCGAGTCCAGTACGTGGCTGCTCGGCGCCCCCGACGTCCTGCTGGCCGCCGACGACCCGGCGCTCGCCGAGACCGAGCGGCTCAACGAGGCGGGGCTGCGGGTGCTGCTGCTCGCCCGGAGCTCGAAGGACCTCGACCATCCCGAGGTCAAGAAGGCCGCGCGGCCCAGCGCCCTGGTCGTCCTGGAGCAGCGGCTGCGTCCGGACGCGGCGGACACCCTGCGCTACTTCGCCGAGCAGGACGTCAAGGCCAAGGTCATCTCCGGCGACAACGCGGTGTCGGTCGGCGCGGTGGCCGACAAGCTCGGGCTCAGCGGCGAGGTGGTGGACGCGCGCCGGCTGCCCGACGAGAAGGAGGAGATGGCGAAGTCACTCGACAAGGCCACGGTCTTCGGCCGGGTCACCCCGCAGCAGAAGCGGGACATGGTGGGCGCCTTGCAGTCGCGCGGGCACACCGTGGCGATGACGGGCGACGGTGTGAACGACGTACTCGCCCTGAAGGACGCCGACATCGGCGTGAGCATGGGCACGGGGTCGGAGGCCACCCGGGCGGTCGCCCAGATCGTCCTGCTCAACAACAGCTTCTCGACGCTGCCTTCGGTGGTCGCGGAGGGCCGCAGGGTCATCGGCAACATCACCCGGGTCGCGACGCTCTTCCTGGTGAAGACGGTCTACTCGGTGCTGCTGGCCGTCTTCGTGGTGTGCTGGCAGGTCGAATACCCCTTCCTGCCCCGCCACTTGACGCTGCTGTCGACCCTGACGATCGGCGTCCCGGCGTTCTTCCTCGCCCTCGCCCCGAACAAGGAGCGCGCGCAGCCCCACTTCGTACGACGGGTGATGCGGTACTCGATCCCGGGCGGGGTCGTCGCCGCGGTCGCCACGTTCGTGACGTATCTGATCGCCCGCCACTACTACACCGGGCCGGGCTCGCTGGACGCGGAGACCAGCGCCGCGACGCTGGCGCTCTTCCTGATCTCGATGTGGGTGCTCGCGATCATCGCCCGGCCCTACACCTGGTGGCGGATCTGCCTCGTCGCCGCGATGGGCGGGGCGTTCCTGCTGGTGCTCGTGGTGCCGGGACTGCAGCACTTCTTCGCGCTGAAGCTGGTCGGCGCGACGATGCCGTGGATCGCGGTGGGCATCTCGGTGGTGGCGGCGGCCGCCCTGGAGTTCCTGTGGAGGTGGGTCGACCGCCGCGTACCGGCTTGAGAGGGTTACTGCACGTCGACGAAGTCACCCGTGGCGCTGACCGCCGGAGTGGTCGAGGTGCCCGCGAAGCTGTAGCGGAAGTACCCGTCGACCGTGGCCGTCGTGGTCGTCTTCAGGTTGCCCGTCGAGTCCGACTTGCAGGTCGCGGACGTCGCGGTGCCGCCGCCGCACCTCACCTCGGACGTGGTGAGGATGCCGTAGCCCGGGCCGTTGAGCGTAATGGTGGCGTCCGCGATGCCCTGGTCGTCGGGCCCAGAAAGTGAAGGCGGCGCTCCCCCCAGGAGCGCCGCCGGAACATCACAGGAAGTGACGACTACTGCACGTCGACGTAGTCACCCGTGGCCTTGACGGCCGGGGTGGTCGCGGTGCCCACGAAGCTGTAGCGGAAGTAACCGTCGACGGAGGCCGTCGTGGTCGTCTTCAGGTTGCCGGTGCTGTCCGTCTTGATCGTCTTGACGGTGGTGTAGGTGTCGCTGCCCTTCTTGCGGAACTGCAGCTGCACGGACTGGCCGGTGTAGCCGTGGTACAGGTTGTCCTCCCAGTTGGCGCGGGAGAGCTTGCCCGTGACCGTGATGGTCTTGCCCTTCTTCACCGGCTCCGGCGAGGCGTTGACCGTCAGCTTGGAGTAGCGCTGAACGTTGGGGGAGGTGAAGCCGCCCTGGTCGGCGTAACCGACGTTGTCCCAGTTGATGTTGTCGCTGGACGGGTCCTCGCCGTTGTACGCGATGGCCAGGGCCGCGGCCTTCCAGGCACCGGCGTCCGAGTTGATCAGCTCGCTCTCGGCCGGGTAGATGTCGATGTCGCCCTTGCAGGTGGCGACGGTCGACGAGGTGGCGGTGCAGGTCGCCGCGTAGTCGCCGAAGAGCATGTTGTCCGGCGTGTCGAACGAGCCCTTGTAGAGGTACGGGCCGGTCAGGAAGTCGTCGGCGGTGATGTCGACGTCGGCGCCGTGGGTCAGGGTGTAGGTGACCGGAACGGCGACGTGGTTGGTGGTGCCGACCTTGATGGCGCTGCCGTTGTTCACCTTGATGTTGGAGAAGGTGGCGTCGAGGGCGTACGGCGTGCCGGTGTCGGCGGCGGTGGAGGTGCTGAACGCGGCCTTGCCGGAGGCGGCTTCCTGCGCCTTGGCGACGTCCGCACGGTACGAAGAGGCGGAGTCGGCGGCGTGGGCGCCCGGCACGACGAAGGCGGAGAGGGCCAGGGCGCCGGAGACGGCGGCCACGGTGGCACGTATGCGCATGCGTTCCCCAAGTGGAGAAAGGGGCCCCGGTGGTGGTCGTTCCTCACGGCTCGTCGTCGCACGGGGCCCAAGTGATCGTGGAGTCTGTTGACTCGGGTGATCAGATCCGCGGCTGGTGTGAATGGTTGTACGGGAGATGAAGACTTTGTGTGCGGATTACCAAAGTCACAGCGGGGTGAGAGGAAACCACACTCACCCCGCCTCCGGCCGGCTCAGTCGAACCAGCGGTCCCGCGCCAGCTCCTCGGTGCGGGACGGGTCCTCCAGAAGGGCGGCGACCTCGAAGCGGCGCGGCCACTGCCCGGCCGCCCAGGCCAGTCCGGCGGCCACGCCCTCCAGGGTGGCGGCGTGCAGCACGCCGTCCCGGGTACGCCGCCAGTCCAACTCGACGCCGTCGACCACGAGTTCCTCGTGCTCCACGTACGAGGCGGGCGTCGAAGGACCGAGCAGGACCCGCACGGACTCGGGCACGTCGTGCTCGCTGCCCTCGGAGGTCACCTCGCCGGTCACCGACTCGCTCAGCCGCCGCACCTGGAACAGCTCGGCGAGATCGGCGGCGCGGGCGGGCCGTACGGGCAGCAGCGGCATACCGCCCGTGAAGGGCAGCAGATCGGGCGAGTCCACGACGACGGCGTCGCCCGCGTCCACCACCCGCACCACACCATCCACGACGGCCCGCACCTCGTCCGGCAGAGTCACCTGCTCCGGATCCAGGTCGGCCAACGCCCCGTAGAGGGCGTGCAGTTGGGAGCCCGAGACATCGCGGTCGGGGTCGGCGAGCCGGTCGAGCAGCTCGGCGGCTCCGCCGGGTTCGGCGAGGAGGGCGGCCACGGACGTGCGGACGCCGAGCGCCCGCAGCACCTGCTCGTCGTTGAAGCCGGTGGCGTCGGCCTCGTCGTACAGGCCATGCAGCAGCGGATCGCCGCCCGCGGCCCGCAGACCGGCCGGGCGGCGCCCGTCGAGGACGGGGTGCCCGCGCAGCCACCAGGCCGTGTACGGCCGGACGACCTCGTGCGTGCCGTCCGGCAGCAGGATGCGCACCGGCTGAGTCAGCGCGTCCCGCAACGGCGGCTGCGAGAGCAGCGCGAGAGCCTGCGGCCACCGCTCGTCGTCCACCAGGTCCAGATCCCGTACGGCGACGATCTCGGTGGCGACCGGCGGCACCGGCGTGTCGGGCAGCCGGTCCAGGACGTCCTCGCACCACACGTCCACGGCGTCAAGGAGGCCCGCGTCATCAGGCTCCGCGAAGTCGGAGTCGCGCGGCTCCAGTTCATCCGGGTCCAGGACGACATCGGTGGCCCGTACGAGGGCGAAGTTGGCCAGCACTCCGCAGGCGGCGAGCGGCTGCTCACCCCAGCGCCCGGCCAGCTCGGGATCGACGAAGGCGAGTTCACCTTCCCGCATCACCCGGGCGAACGGGCTGCCGGGCAGCACGAGTTCACCCGCGGGCGCGAGCTCGCCCTCGTCGTCCGGGAGGGCGAGGGCACCGAGCCAGGGCTCGTCACCGGGGTCGAGTCCGGCGTCACGGACGAGCGCGAGAACCGTGTCGGCCAGCTCCTCGGCGTCCGGGGCGTCCTCGTCCCACGCCACACCCTCGTCCTCGAGCGAGGCGGCGACGGCTGCGCGCACCTGCGGGGTGGTGAGCACGGCGAGCGGCGTGGCGGGCAGGGCGCCCAGCTTCTCGAGCAGCGGGTGGGCGGCGTCCGGATGGGCGACCTTGAGGCCGAGCCGGGCCAGGGTGTCTGAGGTGGCGGCCCAGGTGTCGTCGGGGGTGGGCCCTTCGGGGACCGGCAGCAGGATCTGCCGGGGACCGATCGTCGTACGGCCGTCCGCGAGCGGTACGGGCAGTCCCGAGAGCCGGTCCGGATCGACCCCGGCGAGGCTGTCGTACAGGCGGTGCCACCAGCCCGGATCCTTCTCCAGCCCGGCCAGGCGGTCCACGGCCTCGGTGAGCGGGACGCGGGCGACCCCCAACGTCCGCAGCTCCACCCGGCGTTCGAGGCCCGCGGGCAGCAGACTGGGCAGCACCTCGGCAAGAACACGGACGGTCTCCACGCCCGCGCCCTCGACGACCTCGGCGTCACGGGGCCGCAGAACGGCCGGATTCTCCGCCGCACTGGTCTCGGGCCAGTCGGCGAGCGCGTCCGGGGCAGCGTCCGGCTCGCGGGCGGGCGGCAGGAAGGCGGTACGGGGCAGCCGGTCGAGGATCGCCTGACGCAGGGCGCCGTCCAGCTCGCCCTTGCCCAGCGGGCCTGGCACGAGATCGATGATGCCCGTACCCACCGGCCGCCATCCGGCGAGGAGTTCGGCGTACGCGTCCGCCGCGCGCTCCACGAGGAAGTCGGTGAGCGGGCCGGGGGCGGCGTGGCGCCGGGCGGTGTCGAGCGGCAGCGAGGCGATGAGGAGGGCGGGCACACCGAGGGGTTCGTCGCTGGGCGTGGGCGCGTGCACGACGGGGCTCGTGCGCGGGCGGCCCGGTGAGCCGTCCTCGTCCACGGGCACGGCCCAGGTCACCGACCAGTGCGGACGCAGCCGCTCCTCGACCGGGCGGCCGACGAGGAGGGCGGGGTCGAGGGGACCTTGATGGGAGACGGTCCGGTAACGGGTACTACCGCTTCCCGAATCCTCGATGACGAGGCCATGCCCGTCGTCGTCGCCGCGGCGGCGGCGCAGGGTCCGTACCTCCGCGTCCCCGATCTCGACGACCACCTCCTCCAGGCCCGGCAGGGCGAGCAGCAGGGCGTCGTCGACGTTCCGCAGCAGCCGCTCGGCGAGATCCTCGGCGGCCGGGTCGCGCAGCGGCAGGATCACCACGGTGTCGTACGGGTCCGGGGCGGTGCCCTCGGCCGCGAACGGCAGCCGCAGCAGCGGCACATGGCCGTCCCGGCGGCGGATCTCGTCACCCAGGCCGGGGCTGTGGCGGGCGGTGTCGGCGGCCAGTTCGCGAGCCTCGGCCAGCGACCAGCGGACGCCGCCGTGACGGCCCACGACGGCGGGCTCGTCGGTCACCGCGAGGACGGCGGCGAATCCGACGCCGAAGCGGCCGACGGCCGTGTCGGACGCGTCCCGCTTCGCGGAGGCGCGGAGCGTGGAGAGCGATTCGACGCCGGCCGCGTCGAGGGGGGCGCCGGTGTTGGCCGCGACGAGGACGCCGTCGCGGAGGGTGAGCCGGAGGCGGCCGGGGGTGTGAGCCCTCGCGGCGGCGTCGGCGGCGTTCTGAGCGAGCTCGACGACGAGTCGGTCGCGGTAGCCGCCGAGGGCGAGGTCCTCCTCGGCGTTGGCGTCCTCGCGGAAACGGGCCGGGCTGGTCGCCCAGGCGTCCAGCAGGCCGCGTCGCAAGCGCGCCGTCCCGAACGGGTCCGCGCCCTCGGCTGCCGGCCGCACGAACTTACTCACGGGTTCACTCTCCCTCTCGCGATCCGCGACCGCACGCTGAGCTCGCCGCCGCCGCATGAAGGTACCGCGAGGAGGGCGGGGGTATGCCGAGGGCTTCTTCCGGGGCACGGTGGGCGGGTGCGGGCGCCGGGGTTTTCGCCTCCTCCGCCCCTGCCCTTCCCTACCTGGGGTCCGCCTCCAGACCCCCGTAATAGTGCTTCGCGCTCGTCCTCGGACGCCGGACAGGCTGGAGGTCCCTACGAGTGGCCGAGTTCTGCCGAGGACTCGTCGGGGGTCATGGAGACCGAGCCCGAGTCGGGGGCCGGGCGGAGGGGGAAGGGGTCTACTCGGGTCTCGTCGACGACGGGCGGGGCGGGACGGGGTGGCTTCGGCATGACCGCGGCCTCCGAGTGGCCGCCGCAGCCGTACGAGAGGGAGACGACCCGCCCGTCGGCGGGCGAGAACTCGTTGGCGCAGACACCGAACGCCTGTCCGAGCGAGCCTCCGATGGGGTTGAGGAAACCGCAGCTGACGCACGCTGCGGGCGCGGCCTGCGCCATCGCCGTCTTCGGACCGTACGACTCCTCCCAGCGGTCGGCCGCGACATGCAGCCCGTACCGGGACAGGACCCGAGCCCGACGCAGCCCCAGCTCCTCGGCGACCGCGGCGATCGACCCACGCCTCGGCGCGACCGGCAGCGCGGCGGGCGCCCCGCCCGTCACCTCCGCGTCCTCCGCCTCCACCAGCTCGGCCATCTCCTCGGAGACGGGCGAGTTCGGCGGGGGCTCGTCCTCGCCGGTGAAACCGGGTTCCAGACGCAGATCCTCGGCGTCCGTGGGCAGCAGATCACCCGGGCCCATGTCGCCGGGGCGCAGCCGCTCGCTCCACGGCACCCACTCCGGGGCGAGCAGCGCGTCGGGACCGGGCAGCAGCACCGTCTCGTCGAGCGTGACGAACTTCGCGCGGGAGGCGCGGGCCACGGTGACGGCCCAGCGCCATCCCCGATACCCCATCTCCTTGCACTCGAAGAAGTGCGTGACAACGCGGTCCCCCTCGGAGACCAGCCCCACATGCTCGCCGACGACGCCGGGGGTGGCGGCCTCCTCGGCGGCGGCGCGGGCGAGGTCGACGGCCTCGGCGCACAGGCGGTCGGGGGTGCGGCTTCGCGTGGTCGCTGCGCTCACAGGTATCGCTTCTCTCCTACGCCGTCTCACGGGTGCGCCATTACTCGGCGGGGGTGCGGACGGAGCGGACCGGAGGACCGCGTCGACGTCCGCGCCCGATCGCGCTCGGGCGCACCTACGCCATCCATTCTGCGGGATGGCCGAGAGGCGCGCGGCCGAGAACAATCGCCGCAGGCGCGTTACGCACGCTACCTTCTCCTGGCCCCTGGGCCCACACCGGCGGCCCTCTTCGGCGCTCCGCGCCGATTTTCCCGCCGCTCCGCGTCGGTCTCTGTGCCGCTCCGCGCCCCGTTTCCACGCCGCTCCGCGGCGCTTTCCCGGCGCTCCGCGCCGGATGTTTCCCACCCACACCGCCCGTCTCGGTCGGCTGGGAAGTGGGCCATTGACACCCGCAGTCGCCCGCGCGCGGAAGGGGCCGTGTCGGTACATCGAATGCCCGCATCCGGACGGATCCAAAGAAGACAGCACCCTCCAGCCCACAGCCGATCCGTCCGGATGCGGGCGGATGTACCGGCGCGGCCCCG
>NZ_JBEZKJ010000135.1:0-18303 GCF_040651675.1 Streptomyces sp. NPDC048415
ACAAACGCGACTACATCTTCAACGGCACCCTGGCCGTCACGGCGATCGTCATCTGGCTCCGCGACACCGTCCAAGAGCCATCAGAAACGGCCTAGCCGCCCCTGCGCCTCGGCCGATCGTCCACCGGGGTCCGGCGTCGGCCGCTGCTGTTCGGGCTTGTTGGTGTCAACTACTGGCGTCAGCCGCCGCACTCGGTCTTGACAAGGGAGCTTCGCCGTTGGGCATGACTTTCGAACCTGCGCAACGGTTCCTTACCTCCGGGCGCTGGCCGTCCAGAGCCGGGCGCGCCGTCCGCCCTGTCGCGTTATTGCGCGGCATGCCCACGCTGCGACATCCCAGCGCAAATCCCTGCCGATCCCGGCGTACAAGGGCGCTGAGACTGAGGTGTTGCGTAATCCTCGTGAGGCCGGTCCTTGTGGCATCCTAGATGGTCCCCTTATTGTATGAAAAATACGATTCAATACGGACTATGGGACGTGCGTGAGGCAGGTAAGGGCTTGAGCGTGGATGAGGACGGGGCCGCGGCGGGGGAGGCGGCTGCACGGCTCGACCTGTTGATGGAGCGCATCACGCACGATGTCGGCGCCCACGTCGGGGTCACGTATCTCCTGGTCCCGGAGCGGCAGGTGCTGCAGATGACCGCGGTGACCGGAGCCCCCACGAGGTTGGCTGTGCCTTGGGTCCGGCAGGCGCTGGCGTCGCCGGCGCCAATGCCCGAGGCTGTCCGCTCGCAGAGCCCCGTGTGGCTTTCCGGCCACCAGGAGCTGGCCCGCCGCTTTCCCCGTACGGCTCTCGCCTTTCCGTACTCCGTCGCCCATTACGCCGCACCGTTGATGGCCGACGGAGTCTGCTGGGGCGCCTTGGATCTGCTGTTTCCGGGCAGCCGCCCAGAGGGGCTGCCCGCCGCCGAGCTGGCGCGAATCAGTGAGGCCGCCGACCAGATGGCCGAGGTTTTGCGGGATGCTGCCGCCCGGCGCCAGCCGGTGCGTCCGAGGGACGAGCCGCTCTTCGTGGAGCCGCCGCCGGCTCGTCAGGCTGAGCCCGTCGCTGCCCTCCTGGAGCGCTTCTCCGAGGGCTTCGTCGCGCTCGATCTGCAGGGCCGGATGACCTTCCTCACCGAGGGGGCCGCCCGGCTGCTCGGCCGCGACCGCGCCGAGCTGCTGGACGCCGAACCCTGGGACGTTCTGCCCTGGCTGAACGACCCGGCCTACGAAAACACCTTCGTCGCCGCGCTCTTCAGCCGTCAGCCAGCCGGTTTCACCGCCCGACGGCCGGACGGCGCATGGCTGTCGTTCCTGCTCCACCCCGACGCCACCGGCATCAGCGTGCGCATCGTGCAGGGAGAGGCGCCCGACAGCGAGCAGGAACCGGCCGAGGACATCCTGCCCACCGTGCCCACCCGCGCGGGCACTCTCTTCCGCCTCCTGCACCTGGCCTCCGCGCTCACCGAGGCCGCGGGCGTCAGTGAGGTAGCCGAGTCGATCATGGATCAGATGCAGCCCGTCCTCGACGCCGAGGGACTGGCCCTTGTGACTGCCGACGAGGACCGGCTGTGGGTGGCGGGCTCACGCGGTTTCCCGCCGGAGATGCCCGAGCAAGTCAACGGCCTGCCGATGGCGACCCGGACCGAGGTCGCACGGACCATGGAGACCGGTGTGGCGGGCTTCCACCCCACCAACGCCGAGTTGGTGCGCACGTTCCCCCATTACGAGCAATACCGGAAGATGGGCGCCTTCGCCTTCCTGCCGCTGACGGTCTCCAGCGGCACCTTCGGCTGCCTGGTGCTGGGGTATGACAGACCGCGGAACTTCAGCCCGGAGGAACGCGCGGAACTGACCTCGCTGGCCGGCGTGATCGCGCAGGCGTTGGAGCGCGCCCGGCTCTACGACGCCAACGCGCGGCTGGCGCGAGGTCTCCAGGAGGGGCTCCTGCCGCGCCACCTGCCCCGGGTACCCGGCCTTCGGGTCGCCGCACGCTACCGGGCCGCGACGCACACCCAGGACGTGGGCGGCGACTTCTACGACCTCATCGATCTCGGCGCGCACGCCGCCGCCGCGGTGATCGGCGACGTCCAGGGGCACAGCGTCCAGGCCGCCGCCCTGATGGGCCAGGTCCGCACCGCCGTGCACAGCCTCGCCAGGACGGGTGCGCCGCCTGAGGAGATCCTCGCCCGCACCAACCAGCTCCTCCTGGAGCAAAACAGCCCCCTGTTCTGCAGCTGCCTCTACGCCCACATCGACATCCCCGGCCATCGCGTCTTGCTGACCTCCGCCGGCCACCTGCCGCCGATCCTGCGCCACCCCACTCACCACACCGACGTGCTCGACCTACCCCCCGGACTGCTCCTCGGCGTGGCGGAAGATGCCCGCTTCCAGACCGTCGAGGTGCCCCTGCGCCCCGGTGCCCTGCTGGCCCTCTACACCGACGGCCTCGTGGAGCGGCCCGGCATCGACGTGGAGCAGTCTATCGACCTCCTGGCCGACCAACTCGCGAGGCAGGACGACAAACCACTGGAGATGCTCGCGGACACGATCGTCACACGCGCGCAGGAGACGGTAGCCGCTCAATCCCGTGACGACATCGCACTGCTGCTCGTGGAGTACGGCAAGGCGGGCAAAGCGCACCCGGCGGGCCCGTGAGCCGGTCGGGCCGCAGCCGGGCGGCAGCGGCTGAGCCCCGGTCGTGGCGTTGCGTTGCCACGGAGATCGCCAGCGACGCATGGGCTGAGGAGCGCAGACGGGTATCAAGTCGGCCGGACCTGCCTCCTGGTCCGAAAATAATGGGTGAGGTGCGGGTCGAGCGGGTGCTGTGACGCTGGTGGGTGTCAGGGTGCTTCGATGGGGTCGAAGCGGACGGTGAAGCCGAGGGCGTTGGCTTGGCGGTTGGCGGGTCAGTCGACGCCACGCATGGCGCGTTCGGGGTCGAGGCGGGTGAAGTAGTCGCCGCCACGCGGGCGCCTGTTCAGGATCGAGGAGGGTGGTGATCAACGCGAAGACCTCGGAGACACCGTCGTCTCGGAGACGCTGTACTCGATCACCCGCACGGTCATGCGCTCGTCCCGGCGCTTGCCGCGCAGTTCGGACAGGTACGTGCCGTCATCCAGGCGCCGCTTGACGGGCAGGGTTAAGGAATCCGAGACGCGCCACAGCAACTGGGCACCGGTGGCCGCGGCATCCCGATACAGCTCGTAGGAGGGAAAGCCACGGTCGGCCAGCAGGAGCATTTCTGCCGTGAGCTTGCCCAACAGCCGCTCCAGCAGGGTGCGTTCGCCGACCTTGATCGAGTCGAACGTGGCCCCGACCAAGGCCAAACTTCCGCACTCAGCCAACGCCACCAGGCGGGCCTGCGGCAGCACACCGCCGGAGGGGATCTCGAACGCGGCGGCGTTGTCCCGGCTCGCGGGAAGATCGAAGACGGTTCCGTCCACGGCAACCTTGCGCAGTCCTCGCCAGAACACCTCCTCGTGCCCCAGCGGGACGGTCGGCTTGGCGGTGCCCTCGAACAATGCCTTCAACGGTGCGCTGCCCAGGCGATCCCGTGCACGGGAGATCGCGCCATCGGTCGGCACGGTGTATCCATCCCATCCACCGCGGGCCCAGCGCAGGCCGCTCAGCAGGTTCCGCAGCACACGCACGTAACCCTTGCCGAAGTCCAGCCACAGCGCCATCGTCAGATAGACCATCAGCCGCGCTGGCAGCGCACGAGTGCGACTGTCGGAGTCGGAGTCGTCAGGAACACATCACTTCGGCGTCGCGCCCTCGCAGCTCTCCGAAACTTCCACCACCTCGAAGATCACTGGGAAATCGGTGATCTGCTGGTTCGGACCCGGCTGGGAGTTGCAGATCTTCCACGCGGCCGGGTCGTCCACCGAACGGCCCTGTCTGCTCGCGTCTTTGAAGGTCATGTCGAGTTCGGAGCTCATCTGCTCGTACGCGCGCCCGGCGTTGCCGCCGATGACATCGGGCATGATGGCGGCGACGGGCTCGGGGTCTGTCGAACGACGCGTCTCGGCGGCCCCCGAGCTAGTCGTGGTACTCGCCGAGACGTCCGGCACGGATGACGCTCCGCAGGCAGTGACTGAGGCCACGAGAGTGGCGACGAGGGCGGGTCTCAGAAGCTTGGTGACGGGCATGCGATGTTCCCCCCAGCGTGACGGCAGTTCCGAACAGTATTCAATCCGATGATTGTGTCCAGTCGCAGCTCGGCCAGCGGAACGGCTCGGGACCGAGTGATCGCGGCCAGGCCTGTTCCCTGCCACCCTTCCCGCCAGCCACCCCAGCTCCCATCCCGTCCGCCGTCGACCCACACACCGTGGAGCGGGCGTGGTCCCTGGCGTCCAGGTGGAGCGCGCCACTGTACGAACGACCTGGACGCCAGGGGCCGCGTCTGCTCGGCTCTGCCTGGTCGACGGTGGACGGGATGGGAGCACCCCGCGCACGCCACTACGGGCTCGCAGTCGACGACGGCGCCCCCTCCATCCCGGTGCCGGCCGATCCCCCGCCGGAGGCATTGTCTTGACCAAGAGCCGCTCTATTTGATCGACTCATGGCTTCCGGCCCTATCCACGTGTGGGCGCGCGTCGGCGCAGCGCGGGCGGAGCGGGCCGAAGGCAGGAGCGGCGCCCGCAGTGGAGCCGGGAAGCGCGCCCGGCGGAGCGGAGCGCAGCCGGGGCTTGATGAAGTAGGGAAAGTTCTATCCCGCTGGGATGAGGCGCTTGCCGTCGTGGCTTCGTACGTGCGGGCTGTTGCCATGTGCCAAGGCGTCCAAGAGCCTGACGGCGAAGGCCTCGGACATGCGCTCTGTGACTTCCTCGGGCGTGAGCCAGGCAACCGCCGTTGACTCGCTCGACGTACGCTCCGTGCCACCGGACGGCTTACAGCGGAAGACCAGGGCCACGATGCCTCTGGCCATGTTCTTGTAGACCCCGGTGAGCTCGTCCACCTCGAATGGATGCCGGTCTCCTCCAGGACCTCACGCGCGACACCCGTTTCTGGGGCCTCGTCCAGTTCGAGCACACCGCCGGGGAGCTCCCAACTGCCGTTGTCGGCCCGGCGGATCGCCAAGAGGCGCCCGTCCTCGCGCACCACGACTCCGGCCACGGACACCGAGTGCAACGGTGTCGCGGAAGTTGCTTCCTGTGATGTACTCATGTACAGGAGCATAGGAGGAAGAGTGCAGATCGCTGACGAGATCGGGCAGCAGATCAGGGCGGGCGTCCTCAAACCTGGTGAGATGGTGCCGAGCGAGTCGGAACTCGTCGACCGCTACAACGTCTCGGGCGGGACGATCCGTAAGGCCATGGTCGAGGTCCGCGCGAGCGGGCTCGTCGAGACACGGCACGGCAAGGGCTCGATCGTGAAGGATCGGCCGCCGGTACGGCATCGCTCCTCCGATCGCTTCCGGCGCTCGCTTCGGCAGGGCGGCAAGGCCGCGTACCTCGCCGAGTCCGCGCAGTCCGGCGCCACCGCCAAGGTGAGCGTCCTCTACATCGGCCCCATGGAGGCTCCTGAGGATGCGGCCCAGCGGCTGGGCGTATCCGCCGGCACTCAGGTGCTCGCCCGGCGGCGCCTCTACTTCCGCAACGGCACGCCCGTCGAGACCGCGACGTCGTACCTGCCATGGGACGTCGTCAAGGACATCCCCGACCTGTTCGCCGAGAACCCCGGCGGCGGTGGCATCTACGCCCGACTCGAAGACCACGGGCACGAGTTCGCGGAGTTCGTCGAGACCCTCCAAGGGCGTCCGGCCTCCAAGGCGGAGTCGTCAGAGCTGGCACTCAGCCCCGGCGCTCCGGTGATCCACCTGATCCGCGAGGCGCGTACGACCGAGGGTCGTGTGGTCGAGGTCTGCGACACGCTCATGGCCGCTGACCAGTTCGTTTTCGAGTACCGGATCCCCGCCGCACGATGCCCGGCACGGCTGCGCGACCCTGCTCACCGCGGCCGGGGTGGCGCCACGCGTGGTGATGGAGATCCTGGGGCACAGCCAGATCGCCGTCACGATGAACGTCTACGCCCACGTGGTTCAGGACACGCAGCGCGAGGCGGTCAGCCACATGGACCGGCTGCTCACGCGGCGCCTGAAGCGCGAGTAGTTCCGGCGCTGATGTCAAAGACCCCCAGCCATGATCGGCTGGGGGTCTTTTTCCTGGTGGGCGCGGACGGTTTCGAACCGCCGACATCCGCCTTGTAAGGGCGGACGTAGTCGATCAGGAGGACGTCCAAGTCACTGCGGTTGTGGCGCCCCCCTGCTCAGCGAGGCATCTTGACTGCGGTAAGCCGTCGTTGACCGTGACTGACCCCAGGAAGTGGCACGGCCGTGGCACGCGGCCACTCTCCCCGGCCCAGCTCTTGCCTGGTTCCCGTACGAAGGGGAAAGAGGGCTCCGAGGACCACGACACTCTCCTGCACGCCTACGACACCCGAGACGGTCAACGCTCCTGGCAGTTGCAGGCGCCGACCGGCCAGGAGCACGGGTTCCCCGAGATCGCCGACGGCCGGGTATACGTCGTACGCCAGCTCTTCCTCACAGAGGCAGACACAGGTAGCCGGATACACGCCGACCTGCTCATCCTCGACGCGGACACCGGGCGCCTGCTCCACACCCTGCGGCTGCCGGCCATGACCGCGCCGGACGACTCCGACTACTTCGGGAAGCTCGACATCCTCGACACCGCCGACGGCGCGGTGAGCATCGGCTGGCGAGACGGCGGGGGGCACCTGCTGATCGCCACGGACTGACCCCGCCCGCGCCACGTCATCGACCGACGGCGCTAACTGCGACTTGGCTGTCGACGGTTGTCAGTGTCGGTCGTCGTTGAGCGCATTCTGACTGCCCGGAGTCGGCCCCAGAGGAAGCTCCAGGGCCGCTGACGCCTCCCGCTGCTCGGCCTGCTCGATGCGAACTATGGGCACGGTGGTCGCTGAGGTCTCGTGGGCTGGTGCGGAGGGTGGTTAGGCACACAGACGGTCGGCACTGGTCGGTGGGGTTGCTGTACTTCGTTGCTGTACTGCGACGGTCCAGGGGCGTCGGCCGAGCAGTCCACGAACGGACCTCGAGCCCCCGCACGGTCAGTAGCCGAAGAACTGGTTTCACATCAGAGTGCCCGAGGAGCTTCCCTTCGCCTCGCGCGAGGCCTGGTCGCCCAGCGCCGCCCACGCCTTGCGAGACCTGGGCGGAGGACTGAAGCTGAAAGTGAGGCATGCCTACCGACCACATGGACCGAGCGCAGACGGCTGCGGGGCTCGGCCACCGCGGCCCATGCAGGGAGCGGATTCCAATGAGGCTTGTCGTCGATCTCAACCGGTGCCAGGGGTTCGCGCAGTGCGTCTTCCTCGCCCCGGACGTCTTCGCCCTGCACGGAGAAGAGGCGCTGCTGTTCTCCCCTCGCTTCGACGAGGCACAGCGTGACCAGGTGGAGAAGGCTGCTGCCGCCTGCCCGGTCCAGGCCATCCTCGTCGACTACTCCGATGAGACGACGAAGCGGGTGGAGCCCCATGTCGGCTGACACGGACGTCGAGGTCCTGCGGCGCCAGGGCCGCATTGTCGTCGTCGGTGCCTCGCTGGCCGGTCTGCGCGCGGCGGAGACCTTGCGCGAGAGGGGCTTCACCGGATCACTGACCATGATCGGCGACGAGCCGTACGAGCCCTACGACCGGCCGCCGCTGTCCAAGCAGGCGCTGCTCGGACGGGCACGGCCTGAGGACACCGCGCTTCCGCGGCGGCGGGACATCGACGCCGAGTGGCGTCTGGGCGTCGCCGCCGAGGGCCTGGACCGGGACGCCAAGAAAGTGCGCCTAATGAACGGCGACACCGTCCCCTACGACCGCCTGCTGATCACCACCGGGACCAGAGCGCGGCCTTGGTTCCACCCGGAAGAGGCCGCCCTGGACGGGGTGTTCGTGCTGCGTACCCGCGACGACTCCGCCCGCCTGTACCGGAAGCTGACCGGGGGCGTGCCCCGGGTGTTGGTGATCGGCGCCGGTTTCACGGGCTCCGAGGTCGCCTCCGCCTGCCGGGAGCAGGGTCTTCAGGTCACGGTCGCCGAACGCGGCCCGGCACCGCTGGTGGGCGCGCTCGGCGGAGTGATCGGCGCGGTCGCGGACCGGCTGCAGCGCAAGCACGGGGTCGACCTGCGTTGCGGCGTCAGCGTCACCGCCCTCGAGGGCGACGATGTGGGACGACTCAGGCGCGCCCATCTGTCCGACGGTTCGGCGATCGACGTGGAGGTGGCGGTCGTCTCGCTCGGTGCCATGCGGAACACGGAATGGCTCGCCGGCTCGGGGGTGGCCGCGGGTCCGCGGGGGATCGCGTGCGACGCCGGGTGCCGGGTGTTCGACGTCAACGGCATCGTCACCGACGACATCTACGCCGCCGGTGACGTCGCCCGCAGCCCCCACCCGCTGTTCGACTACCAGTTCCTGGCGCTGGAGCACTGGGGCAACGCGGTCGAACAGGCCGAGATCGCCGCCCACAACATGATCTGTGCCGGGCCCGAGCGCCGCCCGCACCTGTGGCTGCCGATGTTCTGGTCCTCCCAGTTCGGCGTCAACATCAAGTCGGTGGGCGTGCCCTCGCTGGGCGACCAGCTGGTCGTCGCCCAGGGGACACTCGCCGAGGAGCGGTTCGTCGCGGTGTACGGCTACCGCGGCCGCGTCATCGCCGCAGCGTCCTTCGACGGAGCCAAGTGGCTGGGGTTCTACGAGCAGCAGATCGCGTCCGGCGCCCCGTTCCCGCCGGAGTACCGCTCGGTCGACCGCCGGACCGAGACGTTGCAGCCGATCGACCCGGCCTTCCCCGACCCCCATCTGCCCACCCACGGGCCCACCGTGACGCTGACGGGCCACTCACCGAGCGAGCGGCGTGTCACGTTCGTTCCGTCGCATGCCTGATCACCGGCCCTGCACCGACCGGAGCCCTTAGGAGTCACCATGACGTCCGGCACCATCTCCGCGCAGATCACCGACTACGCCAATCGGGCCGATCCCTATCCGCTCTACGCGGAACTGCGCAAGCAACCGGTCAGGCGGGAGGACGACGGCACCTATCTGATCAGCACCTATTACGAGGTGCGGAGCCTGGCCAACGACCCGCGGCTGAGCAACGACACGAGCAACCGTCTACCCGGCTACGCCCGCGTCGGGCAACCGGTGGAGTCCGGACTGCCGCCCAGCTTCATCTTCACCGACCCGCCCGTGCACGACCGGCTGCGCGACACCATCAACCGGCCGTTCGGCCCGCCGCACAGCCCCAGGTTCCTCGACGGCCTGCGCGAAGAGATGGCCAAGGTCGTCACCGAGCTGCTCGACGCCTTCGAGGGCAAGGACCAGGTCGACATCGTGACGGACTTCTCCTACCCCCTTCCCGTCACCGCCATCTGCAAGGTCCTGGGCGTGCCGCGCGAGGACGAACCGCGCTTCCACGTCTGGGCCGATGCCCTGGCGTCGTCAGTCGATCCCCACTCCGGCGACGACGGCGGCCCGGAAAAGGCACGGCGGGCGCGCCAGGACATTGGCGCCTACCTGTCCGACCTGATCGAGACCAAACGCCGCCACCCCGGCCCCGGGATGCTCAGCGCGCTTGCCCCCGACATGACACCGGCAGACCTGGAGGCCACCGCGGTGCTGCTCCTGGTCGCCGGCCACGAGACCACCGTCAACGCGATCACCAATACGACCCTCACCCTGCTGCGCCACCCCGACCTCCTCGATCGGTTCCAGAAGGACCCGGACCTGGCCGTCCCGCTCATCGAGGAAGTGCTGCGGTACGAGCCTCCGGTCCAGTTCGTCCCGTGGATCACCGCCCTGGCCGACATCGACGTCGCCGGCACCACGATCCCCAAGGGCTCGCCGGTCTGGCTCATGCTGGCCGCGGCCAACCGCGATCCCCGGCGCTTCGAGGACCCCGACCGGTTCGATCCCGACCGCAAGGACAACGAGCACCTGGGCTTCTACACCGGCATCCACTACTGCTTCGGCGCCCCTCTCGCCCGCATAGAACTCCATTTGGCTGTGCCCGAACTCTTCCGCCGGGTCAAGTTCTCCCGGCTGCTCGAGGACCCGCCGCCGTACCGCGCCAACGCGGTGCTGCGCGGCCCGCGCCATCTTCCCGTGGCCATCGAGGGCCTGACGGCCTGAGCACCACTGACGCAGGGCCGGCTGAACAGAATGCCAGTGGCGGCATCAGTGCCCTGCAGCCGATCACGGTCCGCGCCTCACACCTCAAGGCGGTCGCCTGATGCCCAACGCCAAGGGGCGCCGTCGCCGCTTCGGATCCGTGTGCAAGCGACCCTCAGGGCGCTTCCAAGCCCGCTACCGGGGCCCAGACGGCCTGATGCGCACGGCTGACACGCACACCGGCAACACGCTCGCCGCGACCGGCGGCGCCACCACCCGCGAGCTGATGCACCGCATGGGCCACTCGTCGGTGCGAGCCGCGCTGGTTTATCAGCACCTCGTCAACGGCCGCGACCACCAAGATCGCCGACTACGTGGACGGCCAGATCAAGAAGGTGGAGCGGCCTCCACACGGCCCATCTGGCACGTAAGTGGCACGGCGGCCCCGAGCGGCCGAAAAAGATCAAGGCCCAGGCATCCGGATCACACCGGTTGACCTGGGCCTTGTTCGTGTCCTGAGACTGGTGGGCGCGGACGGTTTCGAACCGCCGACATCCGCCTTGTAAGGACAGACGTGCTCGGTAGCGGAGACGCCCAGGTCGCTCCCGCTGTAACGCCCGCCCAGCTCAACGACGCATCTCGACTGCCGAGACCCGTCGTTGACCGTGATTGACCGCATGATGTGGCACGGCTGTGGCACGCGACCGCTTCGTCCCGAAGCAACTCGGATGGGAGCTCGGCCTTGGGCTTGTGTGCCTGTGATCTGCTGGGATGGTCCGCAGACGTGCGAGCTTGTCCGCCGCTGTCCCAGGGACGGCCCAGCGATGCCGTCCGGACCTACCGGGACCAGCTCAGTCGGAGGTAGGCGAGCTCTTTGGTGAAGGCGTCTGCGTCAGCATTTCGCACCACGTGGTCTTGCCAGTGGCCGTACGGGTGCTGCCCCAGGCGTCCGCGAGCAGGTCGAGGAGTTCCGTGCCGCGTCCGCCTTCTGCGTCGGTGTCGACGACGCGGCGTACGGGGCCGGCGGGGGTGGTGTCCTCGACCTCGCACCGCAGCCGGGAGCCGCGCACCTGCAAGTTGAGCCGCAGAGGGCCGTGCGTGTGACGCAAGGCGTTGGTGACCAGTTCGCTGACCAAGAGCTCGGCGGTGTCTGTGAGGCCCTCCATATTCCAGTCGCCCAGTTGGGCGGTCACCAGGCGCCGGGCCTGGCGGACCGAGGTCAGTTCCCGCGGTATAGGCCATGAGGCGTCCCAGGCGGTTGCGCGGGCGCGGGGCCTGTCAAGCGGCCGCAGGGGCTCCAGGGTGCGCGACCAGAGAGCCCGGTTACGGGCGACCCACGATGTGGCTGCGCCCTCCGGAGACGAACCCTTCCCCTGTGTCGGGTCCGCGGCACCCTTCCGCCCCGACTCCTCAAGTCGGCGGCGGTAAAACCGGGCAAAGCATCCCCGGCGAGAGGTCGTGGAGAGGTCGATGGCCTGGGAAGCCACACGAATCAGTCCCTTCTGAAGCCCTGGCGACCATGGCCGCCAGGGAGGCGGAGGGCCGTCGATGACCGGGCCGGGCATGCACCAGGTCCTGCGTCACGTAGCACTCGCTACGCTTAAAAATATACACGTAGCAAGTGCTACAGTAAATATCTGAATGAATGCTAATGAATCGGACATGTGGGATTGATCCATCTCGCGCAGCTGCAACTTGGAGCCTTCATGCCGCGCCCGCCCGATCCGGCCAAACGACACGACCTGCTGAACCGGGTCCGTGAGTACGTGATCCGCAACGGCCTGGCCGACCTTTCCCTTCGCCCGCTGGCCCGGGCCCTGGGCACCAGCGACCGCATGCTCTTGTATTACTTCGGAACCAAGGAACGCATGGTCGCCGAGGCGCTCGCCCTCGACGAGAGGCGACCGCTCCTGCGCGCCCGGAATCTGCTCGACCCCACCGCCTCCCCCAAGAACCCTGCGTGGCTCCGCCGCTTCGTGGAGGAAACCTGGCAGCAGCTCAGCGCCCCGAACATGCGCGCCTGGCTCCCCCTCTACCTCGAGATCATGACCGCCAGCCTGCTCCATCCCGACCGGTACGGGCCCGTCATGCACGACGTGCTCACTGAGTGGACGGGCCTGCTCACCTCCGTCTTCCGCGGCCTAGGCATGACCGAGGCCCGAGCCCGAGCGGAGGCCGCCCTCCTGGTCGACGCGTTGTTCGGCCTGCTCATTGCACCCCTGGCCGACGGCGACTGGGACCGAGCCGACGCAGCCTTCCGCACCCTCCTCGACCGCCTCGAACCCGGCTGGCGCAACACCTAGAGATACTCAGTCCAGCAGATTAGACAACTTGGGCGGGGGCGCTGCCTTGGGATGGTGTGGCTCTGAGCTGCCGGGCTGGTCCGTGGGTGTCCGCCGCTGTTCGTCGGCGTTGTCATGACTGCCCGCGTCCGAATGATGAACCAGCCCCCATCCAGCGGGAGTTCCGGCGCGGTCTCGGCGCCAGAGGGCCATGTCTAGGGCGTCGAGGACGAGTTTGGCCCGCTTGCTGGTGGCGGCGGACCAGCCCACGATCGTCCGGGAGAACACGTCCACGACGAATGCGACATAGACGATCCCGGACCAGGTGGCCACATAGGTGAAGTCAACCACCCACCGCTCGTTCGGACGTGCCGCGGTGAAGTCGCGCCGGAGCAGGTCACCAGCCCTCTCCTGGCCGTCGTCCCGAATGGTGGTGCGGATCTTGTTCCCACGTCGGGCACCCTCAAGGCCGAGGTCGCGCATCAGCCGGGCGACCGTGCAGCGGGCTGCTTCGATGCCCTCGCGGTGCAGTTGCCGCCAGACTTTGCGGACTCCGTAGACGCCGTAGTTGTCGGCGTGGACACGGCTGATCTGGGCTTTCAGGTCTGCGTCGCGCATCGCCCGGGCGCTGGGTACACGGTTCTTGGCGGCGTAGTAGGTGCTGGTTGCGATCTTCAGTCCGTGGCCGGAGAGCACACGGCAGATCGGCTCGACGCCGAACACCTAAGGCATCGACGGACCGTTGATGAGGGGCTTGAGCACCGGCTTCACTCGAGCCGGAAGAGCTCTCCGTAACGTGGATGTGGCAGCTCGGTGCCGTGGCAGGCCGGACGAAAGCGTGATGGAGGGGCCTGCACGTGATCGACACCGGCGACATCGACGTCTTCCTCGCCCTGGACGTTGGCAAGGGCGAACACCACGCCACCGCCGTCACCCCGGCCGGAAAGAAGGCGTTCGACAACCGGCTGCCCAACACCGAGCCGAAGCTCCGCGAGCTGTTCGCCAAGCTGCAGGCCAAGCACGGAACCGTGCTGGTCGTCGTCGACCAGCCGGCCTCGATCGGCGCCCTGCCACTGGCGGTGGCGAGGGACATGGGCTGCCCGGTCGCCTATCTGCCCGGCCCGACGATGCGGCGGATCGCCGACCTCTACCCCGGTGAGGCCAAGACTGACGCGAGGGACGCATTCATCATCGCCGACGCCGCTCGCGCGATGCCCCACACGCTGCGGTCGATCGACGGCGAGGACGAGACGATCGCCGAACTGGGGATGATCGTGGGCTTCGACGACGACCTGGCCGGCGAGGCCACCCGGGTCGCCAACCGGCTCCACGGCCTGCTCACCCAGATCCACCCGTCGCTGGAACGAGTGCTGGGGCCACGGTTGCAGCACCCGGCCGTCCTCGCGTTGCTGGAGCGGTTCGGCTCCCCGGCCCAGATCCGCAAGGCCGGCCGTCGGCGGCTGATCACCCTGCTGCGGCCGAAGGCGCCGAGGACGGCCGAGCGGCTGGTCGATGAGATCTTCGCCGCGTTGGACGAGCAGACCGTGACGGTCCCGGGGACCGAGGCGGCCGCTCTGATCGTCCCGAGCCTCGCCGGCTCCCTGACGGCCGTGCTTGATCAGCACAAGCTGCTGGCCGGGCGGATCGAGGAACTGCTGGAAGCCCACCCTCTTTCGAAGGTCCTGACATCGATGCCGGGAGTCGGCGTCAGGACCGGAGCACGCATCCTGATCGAGGTCGGCGACGGCAGCACCTTCCCGACCGCCGGCCACCTCGCCGCCTACGCCGGTCTCGCCCCGGCGACCCGGAGCTCGGGCTCCTCGATCCGCGGCGAACAGCCTTCCCGGAGGGGAAACAAGCAGCTCAAACGGGCTTTCTTCCTCTCCGCGTTCGCGGCACTTGGCGACCCGACCTCCCCGGCCTACTACGACAAGAAGATCGCCCAGGGCAAGCACCACACCCAGGCCCTGCTCTGCCTCGCCAGGCGCCGGGCCGACGTCCTCTTCGCGATGCTCCGGGACGGCACCTACGAACCCCAGCCGTCGGCCTCAGTCACCTGACCCACGGCTCAGCGAGGAGAACGACTCGATCAGCCTCGACATCGAAGCCGAGCACCGGATGGCCATAGCCGCCCTCCGGATCCATCAGCACCGGCTTGCCCAACCGCCGCCCGATCTCCCGAAGGAAGCCACAGAACACGTCCAGTCGCTCCTGGCCCTGCAACTCCCGCAGGTCGACGTCGAAGTCGACTTCATCGTCAGCATGGAAGCGAAAGATCGCCAACACATCGGCAGTCGGCCAGACCCTCAGGTCCGGGCACTCGGCATCCGCCAGGCGGGACAGCACGGCCTCCGCCTGGGGCACCGGAAGCACCGACTCGCCATCGGAGTACTGGCACTTCCAGCCCCTCTCCGCGACAAGATCGAGCACCGCCTGCCAGTCCTCCACCGAGGCATCTGGGACACGCACGTCCGGCAGCGACCCCATCAAGTCCGGGTCGAAGAAGCAGCTCACGTCATCCCACAGCAGATCAACCACCCCGCCATGCTTCCCGGCTCCCCGACCCAACGCACCCCCGTTTCCCTTGACCAAAGACATAGGGGCACCCCCCGTTATGGTTTCCGCGGTCCTGCAAGAGGGCCGCTGGCCTCCGGGCCCGGCATGACTGTGTCCCCGCGTCCACCATTCCGGAAGGGCGATCTGCAGGATGAGGGCGCGCGTCAGCACCGGCAGGTTCTCCTTCACCGCCTGCGCCACGTGCCCGCCGGTTCCGGGCGTCCCTCCAGGCGTACAACGCGTCCTGAGCGGACTCGGGTGTCACGCAGCATCGCCGCGGTAGGTCGTCGTGTCGACGTCGGTGACGACGCCCGACAGCAGGCGCACCGCCTCCATGGCGTCCGTGAGCATGGCGACCGCTTCGCCGGTGGGCCGCTGCAGCTCATCGCTGCGGGCCCCGTCTGGTTTCGGCCGGTCGGCGTTGGTTGCCGTGCCAGTCCAGTATCACGACGGTGGCGTCATCCTTGAGGTTGCCGCGGCAGGCGTCGAGCACCGCGGCGGTCAGGCTTCGGACGGCTTCTCGCGGGTGCAGCGCACGGGTGTCGTGAATGACCGAGGCCAGGTCCACGGTCGCGGCACCGCGCTCCTGCATTCCGTCGGTGAGCAGGACCAGGCGGTCGCCGGGATGCAGCTGCAGCTCCTGTACGCGGTAGGCGGCGGGTGCCGCCACACCGAACGGCAGGTTGACGGCGAGTTTGACCTCTTCGACGGTGCCGTCGCGCAGACGCAGTGGCCAGGGGTGGCCTGCGTTGACCAGTTCGCACAGGCCTGTTTCGAGGTCGACGCACAGCAACTGTCCGGTGGCCAGGCCGCAGCTGTGGTTCAGCAGGGCCTGGTGGGCGTGGCGGGCTTGCTTGAGGGCGTCACAGCCGCTGCGGCGTGCCCGGCGCAGTGCCCCGACCAGCAAGGTGGCCAGCAGCGCAGAGTTTGTGTCGTGGCCCATGGCGTCGGTGATGGACAGGTGCAGGGTGTCGCGGTCCAGGGTGTAGTCGTAGGTGTCGCCGCCGATGTCGTCGGCAGGGACCAGCCCGGCGGCCAGGGTGAACTGGGCCGCCTCGCAGCAGGGCGCCGAGGGAAGCAATTGGTGCTGGATTTCCGCGGCCAGACTGGTCTCGGTGGTGCGCCGGACCAGGTGGTACAGGTCGGTGAAGCGGCGGTCGGTGACGATGATGTAGGCCAGCGCGTGGGCCGCGTCGCGGACCTGCCGGAGCACGGTGTCGTCGGCGCACTGCAGGGTCACCTCCAGAACGCCGATGCAGTCGCCGCGGTTGGTGACCGGCGTGATGACGCGCCGTCCGTCTTGGTCGTCCGGTTCCACATGCTGGCGCTGGCTGCGCAGAACACTGTCGTAGACGCTGCCCTGCAGGTCGATCGGCTCGGCATGATCCGCAACCTCATCGTCGGCCACGGCGAGGCGTACCAGCCGCTGACCGACGAGGTCGACGAACAGGAAGGACACACGCTCCGCACCGAACCGCTTCTGCAGATCGTGCGCTATTACGTCGACGGACTCCCCGGGCGGGGCCGCCTCCGCAGCGGCCAGCAACTCGCCCAGTTCCAGATCTCCACCCTCCATGGCAACCTCCCATCGGCTGCCGCAACTTCTTCCCCAACTCTCCTCGACCTCACCTGCTCTGCCCATCTTGGCTGGTCAGGACAGCGGACTATATCGGTGCGAGTAGGTCCCGGGTCCGTCAGGCGGCATCCATGGGCGGCCGGGCGGCCAGTGCGCCGGCGGCCGTGGGACACGGGGGAAGCAGCATGCCGACGCATGGCGAACGGTCGGGGAACGGGCCGATGCCGCTGCGGTGCGCCGTGGTTGCCGAACCGCCGCCTTCGCTGTCGGCGAGGAGCTTGCCGAGCTGCGCGATGCGCCCCTGGAATCCCGGCCACATGACCGCTTCGGCGAACTCCGCCCAGCACGGTGCTCCGTCCCGCCGACGGCTTCGGCGACCAAGGCGAGCGCATCGCCGTCACGTCGGAAATCAGCCGAGGGCGGAGGGAAGGTCATCCACCTCAGCCTCGCCGAGATCCGACGCCTGATCACCCGGCTCACCCACCGTCGACCCACATCGGTCGACCACATCCTGCACTGGTCAACCTGGCGCCGACGACGCCAACGTCAAGCCCGCGTCAGTCACTACAAGCGACGCGCACACAGTCCATAAGAACTGCCCAGCAGTCAGAACAACCACCGTTGCAGTACTAAGCGCCTACCTGCCGGTCGACGGTCTCCAGGCGGTCGACGTCCTGCTCCGATCGCTGCCCCCGTCCCCGGAGGAAGCCGGCGCGAGCACCGACTTCGGCCTCTACATCTACGCCCCGCACTCGCACTTCGAGGGCGGGCACGGCCGAGGGGCCCACGGGCTGCGTGCTGGAGCGGATACCCCGGATCAGCCGGTGAGTCAGGCCGGCCCTCCACGTCTCGTCAGCCCTGTCCCTTTGTTAGGAGTTCTTCACCTCAGCCACAGCGTCCTCGTATGAACGGCCAGCAGGCTCTATGGCGTTGCCAAGCGCGAGGAGTGTCACCATGAACGACTACGAACCAACAAGCCACTCGCCGGCCGGGACGGACCCGGCGACCACGGCCGCTCAAGCACGCCGGCCACACGTACGGCGGTTGCTGTCGAAGAAGAAGGGTGGATGGATCGTGGCCGCCGGGCTGACGTGTGCGGTGGCCGGACTCACCGGCACATCCGCCACGGCGGTTGCCTCGTCGTCCGCGACGCCCCTTTCGGCCACCACCGCGACACCTACCGCTTCCCTGCCCGCCGGCGGCGGGGCCCGGTCCGAGCCCGCCGCGGGGGGTGCCACGGGCATCGTCGACACCAAGTCCGCGTCGGGCTTCACCTTTTCCACGGCAACGGGTGTGGAGGTGACCGTCACCGAGGCGTCCTCCACGAGCTACAAGAAGGGAACCCACCACGCCTCGGCGAAGGCCGTGAAGAAGGGCGCAAGCGTCCTCGTCCTGGGCACGGTCGACAGCGCGACCATCGCGGCCACGCAGGTGATCGTGCAACCCGGGGGCGACGGCGGAGCTGCGGCTGCCAAGGCGGCAGGGGTGATCCCCTTCCAGCAGGGCACGCCGTCGCCGGCGAAGTCGGTCGGTCAGATTCCGGACTACACCGAGGGAGAGGGGACGATCGTCAGCGGGACGATAGCGGACAAGGCGACGAAGGCCGCGCAGGCCGTCGTCCCCGGAGGCATCAACGACCGTGTGGTGCAGCTGAGCGACGGCGAGTACGAGGTCCACAACATCAGGTTGGAGCAGATGTCGGCGTTCGGGGTCAGGAGGCCAAGGACGGTGTCGGCAGTTGGAATGAGCGGTCCCCGCTTGCGGGACTAAGCTG
>NZ_JBEZKJ010000136.1:0-18092 GCF_040651675.1 Streptomyces sp. NPDC048415
GGCCGGTCGCGGCCTGAACCGGCACCGTAAGCGTCAGCTCGACCTGCGCAAGAAATTGCAGGCCAAAGGCACCGAATCCGCCCGGCGTCGGCTCAGGCACCGGCGCCGCAAGGAAGCGCGGCACGCCACCAACGTCAACCACATCATCGCGAAACAGATCGTGACCGAGGCTGAACGCACCTCGTCCGGCATCGCCCTGGAAGACCTGGGCGGCATCCGGCAGAGGGTACGGCTCCGCAAGCCCCAACGGGTCACGCTCCACAACTGGGCCTTTCACCAGCTCGGGCAGTTCGTTGAGTACAAGGCACGCCGGGCAGGCGTCCCGCTGGTGTACGTCGATCCGGCGTACACCAGCCAGGAATGCGCCCAGTGCCATCACATCGACAAGAAGAACCGGGTCGGCCAGGCCCTCTTCATCTGCCGGAAGTGCGGGGTCGTTGCCCACGCCGACCGGAATGCTTCCCACAACATCGCCGCTCGCGGTGAGGCTGTGTGGATTGCGGGACGTGAGTCACGCGCCCCAGCACCTTCCTAGGTGTCCGGACGGAGGAGGCCACACCACAGCCAGTGGTGCCCTACCTCCAAGCCCGGTCGTTTACGGCCGGGTCAAGTTGACAGCGTCGCAGCAGGCTCCGCGCGGCCGGGGGCGCCGGTCAGTGCGTGTGCGACGGTCAAACGGCGGCGCCAGCTCAACCACTGCCTCCAGCACCGCAAGCTGTTCGACGAACACACCCCGTTCGCCGCCGAGCTGGCCGCCGCGGCTTGATGGCATAGCAACATGAGGTGTCTGGCCCCAGGTGGAAGCCTCGCGGCGGCGCTTAAGGCCTGGCTCTGCTTCGAAGATGAGGCCGGATTCTCGATGACGCCGCCCACCACCCGCGTCTGGGCCTGGCGCGGGCACACACCAGTCATCCGAGTCCGGGGACGTTCCCAGCGCCGCGGTCGGCACCGGCACACTCAAGTGCCAGCGGATGATCTGGCGTGGGATGAGCGAACGCCGGCACGAGCGCGCAGTCAGGCGGCCGGCGTAGGTGCGGGCCCGGTGTCCAGGAACTCGCGGATCGCGAAGGCGACCAGCACGATCACCACCGTCCACACCACGACTGCCGTGGTCGGGTAGCTCCAGGTGAACAGGACGATCGCGGCGACCGCCAGGATCACTCCGCCGATCCACCGCTTGTAGCGGTGCACGAACCGGCCGACCGCCCCCAGCGGGAGCCCCGCCGACAGGGCGACATCGCGCAGGGCGCCGATGGACCTGCGGCAGCCCGTCCGGATGAGGACGGCGGCCCGGGACGGGCCGGTGAGGTAGGCGCCGAGGGCCGTCACGAGAGCGAGCGCGCCGACCGCCCGCACGCCGGCGCGCAGGAACCTGACCAGGGCGTCAAACACCGCGCCGGCGGCGGCTTCGGACGCCCCGACGGGCAGATGGTCGAGATAGACCGACCGCGCGACGGCGAGGGCGATACCGAGGAGCAGCATGGCGGCGAACACCCCCAGCGCGGCGGCGACCAGGGCCCGGCGACGGTTGACGGCCAGGTACACGCCCGCCGCGGCCACCAGAACGGCGATGACGGGGAGCCAGTTGCCGATGATCTCCAAGACTCTCAGATACCACTTGATCTTGCCGATGTCCTTCGACTCGAATACCACGAACTGCGTGTGGACGGCCGGGATCCGGGCAGCCGGCTTCAAGCCGGCACTGACCAGTTTGTCCTTGACCTTGGCCACGATCGGCCCCACGTCAATGGCGACCTGACCGTTCTTGGCGGACACCGCACCGCCGGCGTCGCCCGTGAGGGCCTTGTCGACGGCGGTATGGGCCGCGCGGTTCGCGTTCACCCAGACGGTGTCGAAGGCACTGCTGGAGACGACCCGCTGGACGGTGCCGCTGACCAGGCTCTTCAGCCCGCTTGTGATCGGGCCGTCCAGGTCGCCGAGCAGTTGGGCCGCCTTCGGCGGGGCACCCTTCTGCGACGCCGCCAGCTCCAGCTGCTTGACCAGCCCCTCCACGTCGATCTGTGCCAGGACCGCGGTGGTGACCCGATTGGTGACCGCTTTCTGCACGTCCGGATTGCTCGCCAGCGGCCCCACCGTGGCGACGTAGCGGTCCGTGTCCCGCACGATGCTGTTCGCCCAGACCGCGACGACGGCCAGCAGCGCCAGCAGCGAGGCGAAAAGAATCAGCAGGACCGAACCCGTCGACCGGAGCCAGTGGTGCCGCGCGGCCTCGGACGGCCCGGCGGTCTCCAAGGCGCTCACCCGGTGCCGCAGCTCGTCCAGCTCACTGCGTTCGCGCGCCGAGATCTGCTGGTCGCCGAACGGGGCTGCGGGATGCTTGTCCGGGTCCGGTGGGGGCGCGCTGCTGGTCATGGTTTACAGGAGATCCGTACGGATCTGATCCCGCGACCCGGACGGGCCCGGAGGGTGAACATGGCCCACCGAGGTGCGGCGGCTTCCGTCTGGTGATCCAACGGCGCTCGGGACAAGGGGGTTGGGGAGTTCCGTGGCCATCCGAGGGTGACGCCGTAAGCGATGAGTGTCCGTCCCGACCGTCGTCGGCCCGCTGCACCGCCTATCTCTCCGACACCGCAGCCCCCATGCTCCCCGCGCGTTTCCCCAGCGGCGCCTTACGCCGAGCCGCCTTCGGCGCCGTTGCCGGACTCGCCTACCTCGCCGGCTGGAAACACCACGACCTCGGCCAGGGAGGTGCCGCCCAGCGCTACTACCAGGTCGGTTACCAACTCGCCTGCGAAGCCGACTCACACGGCCACGCCGCCTGGATGATGCGTGCTCTGGCCCATCGGGCCCTCAGTCTCAAGCAACCCCGCCACTGCTCGCGTCTCGCGACCCTGCGCCGTGTGTCCTGGAAACCGGCGTTGACCTCGCAGAGGCTGCCCTTGCCGGCGAGTTCGGCCACATTGACGGCCAGACCGAGGCCCTCCTCCACAGCACCCACGCCCGTGCCTATGCCACCACCGGTGAGAAGCCCGCAGCCGCCCGTGCGCTGCTCGCCGCCGAAGACGCCCTCCTGCGCGAAGACGCCCTCCTGCGCGAGGACGGCCCTCAGCCCAGCTACTCCCGCGTAAGCGGCCCCGCGGCAGGCACCGTCGCCAGCCATACCGCCCGCACTCTGACCGATCTCGCCGACCACATCGGCACCGAAGAACAGCACCGCGACGCCCTCGCCCGTTGGGACCCCGACAAGTACAGGCGCGTCCACGCCCTCACGTACGCCGACCTCGGTGACAGCCTGGCCGCCCAGGCCCGCGCCGACGAAGGCGTCGCCGCCTGGAACGAGGCCCTGGCCCCGATGGAGGGCATGGGCTCCGACCGCACCCGGAAAGCGATCATCTCGCTGCGCTCCCCCTCACGATCGACCAGCGACGCAACGAACCGGGTGCCGCCGAACTCGCCCGCCGCGCACTCGAAGCACTCGCCTAACATGTCCAACAACTGGCCGACGAAGGGACCACCGTGGCTCAGCCGACCACCGACACCAGCCCAAAACCCTCAATCCCGCACTCGAATCCATGACGCTGCTGGTCGCCGCCGTCATCGTCCACGACAAGGCCATCGACGCCGACGGCATCCCCGAGGAGTTCGTGGACACCACCGCCAACGCACTTCACCGCTACCTCGACGGTGGCCCGAAAGTCTCACTGGACGGCTGGCGCCGGTGACCGCTGGCTTCATCATCCCGGTTCCGGCGTGACCACATTCAGCATCGGTCAGGCGGCGGAGGTGCTCGGCGTTAGTTCGGAAACCGTCCGACGCTGGGCCGATGCCGGACAGCTCCGGATGGAGCGGGAAGGTTCCGGGAACCGGCTGATCGACGGGGTGAGCCTGGCCGGGTTCGCGAAGGAGCGGGCGCAGGGGATGCATCCGGTGTCCGGCGAGGTGCTGACCTCCGTACGGAACTCCTTCGCGGGGATCGTCACTTCGGTGCGGTGCGATGACGTGGTGGCTCAGGTGGAGATCCAGTCGGGTCCGCATCGGGTGGTGTCGGTCGTCAGCCGTGAGGCCGTCGAGGAACTGGGCATCGAGGTCGGTACCACGGTCACGGCGCGGGTGAAGTCGACCAACGTGCACATCGATCGGCCGCACCACAGGAGTTAGCGGATCCGGTGCGGGCCGGTGACGTCAACGGCAGCGCAGGGCCGCGTACAGGTCGAGCTTGTGGTCGAGGCGGGACAGGTCGCGGCCGGTGAGCGCCTCCATGCGCTGGATGCGGTAGTGGACGGTGTTCACGTGCAGGTGCAGGGCCTCGGCGGTGCGGGCCCAGGAGCCGTTGTGCGCGAGGTAGGTCTCCAGTGTCTGCAGGAGTGTGCGCCGGGAGGCGTCGCTCTCGTCGGACAGGGGGCCCAGAGTGCGCGCGGTGAACGCGGTGCGTACGGCACCGGGGATGCCGGCGAGCAGGGTGGTGAGCGTGGTCATGTCGTGGATCCGGGTCAGGTGGCTGCCCTGGGGCGCTGTGGTGCGGGCGGCGCTGAGGGCGTAGCGGGCCTGGGTCAGGCTGTCCGGGAGTGTCTGTGCTGTCTCCACCGGCGCGCCGAGGCCGCCGTGCAGGGGGATGCGGCGGGCGCGGGCCGTCAACAGGGGCCAGATGGCGTCGAGTTCGGCTCCGTAGGGATCGGCTGCGTGGTCCTTGAGGTGGAGCACGGCTGCGGCTGTGCCGTCCGGGAGGGCTCCGGCGACGAAGAGCGGCAGGCCGGGTAGGTGCCGGAGCGCTTCGGTCAGTGCGCCGAGAGCCTGTGTCGGAGCCGTCTGTGTGCCCGTTGCGGCAGTGATCACCTGGTACGCCTCATCCTCGGGCAGCCCGCAAGCGCGAAGTGCCGCGCACAGTGCGGAAGCGTTTGGGGCGGTGCCGGGCCCGTCGAGGAGTGCCAGCAGATCGGCCGCGCGGTGCCGGGCCTCGGCTTCCCTCCCCAGACACCGCTCCTGGTGCTGAGCGAGGACATCGGCTATCTCGTGCAGTAGGCGCGGCGGGGTCTCGTCGTGGTGGTGCAGATACAGGTGCCAACTCTCGTACACGGTCGCGTCCGCTTCGATCCGGAGGCTGATCCCGGAGGGTCGCGTCAACTGCCGGATGGCCTGTGCCGGAGAGAGCTCGGGGGCGGACGGGGTGCGGGCCACGGTGCGGCCGGTCGCGGTCAGCAAGTGACAGGCGGGGGCGCCGAGATGGGCGAGGGCCCGGTCGAGGAGCGTACTGGCGTCGGCTCCGGCTTCGAGGAGTCGGCTCAGTTCGATGCGTACGTTCTCGGGGAGTGCGTGGTGGTCGGAGGGGCGGCGGCTGAGATCGCCCCACTGACGGAGGTAGACCGCGTCGATGATGGCGCGGAAATTGGTGTGCGGGGGCACCGCGACCAGCACGATCCCATGCGTGCGACACGCGTCCACGAGGGCTTCGGGGACGGCGCCGTGGGTCTCCTCGCCGGCGAGGAGGGCCGCAACCCGTGCGCTCGCGAGGGCTTCGACGAACCGGTCGACCTTCGACTGACCGTCCTCGGGGCTCCACCAGACGAGACCGCTGAGCACGATCTCGCCGGCCTGCAGGAAACGCGTCGGGTCCTCCAGGTCGGTGGCGGTGACTCCACTGATCTCCCGGGTCAGCAGCGGGCCGTCGCCCCACAGCAGGTTCAGGTCGAGGGAGGTGCGCTGGAGGAGGTCGTCGACGTGCATGGATCGTGGCTCCTTGGTGCGGGTGCCGGGCAGGTGACACCGCGGCTCACATTCACCAGGCGAATGCGGGCCTGTGCATCGTAGGTGCCAGATGATGTGGCCGATACACCTCTTGGTTGATCCTCCAGCGCGTGACCGTTCCGGCAGGGATTTTCCGTGGTGGACACCAGTCGTGGACTGCCGGGTCGCGTTGCTTCACTCACACCAACGATGGCCGGATCCGACGGCCGAAGGCGGTGGAGCAGCATGGATCTCAACACGGTTCTCGAAATGCACGACGCACGTGAACGCGCCCCCTGGCGGCGGGGGGACGCCTGGCTCGGCGGCGGCACGTACCTCTTCTCCGAGCCGCAGCCGCACCTGCGGCGCCTCATCGATCTGAGCCGCATGGGCTGGGCGCCGGTAGGCCACCTCCCGGACGCGCCGGACCATCCGGGCGGCGGCCTGGAGATCGCGGCCACGTGCACCATCGCGCAACTGTCCCGGTTCGCGAGGACCTTCGAGGTCCCGGCCACGCCGCTGTTCGAGCAGTGCTGCCGCGCTTTCCTCGCCTCGTTCAAGATCTGGAACATGGCGACCGTCGGCGGGAACCTGTGCAACGGGCTGCCCGCAGGCCCGATGATCTCGCTGACCGCCGCGCTCGACGGGCGCTGTCTCCTGCTGGGACAGGACGGCTCGACCCGCCGCGTGCCGGTCGCCGACTTCATCACCGGGGCGGGACAGAAGGATCTACGGGAAGGCGAGTTGCTGCGGTCCGTCACGCTGCCTGCCCGCGCCCTCGCCTGCCGTACGGCGTTTCGTCAGGTGTCCCTGTACGGACTCGGTCGCTCGGGGGCGCTGCTCGTCGGCGCGCTCGACCCCGTTGACGGATCACTCGCGATCACCGTCACTGCAGCCACCGTCCGGCCCTTCCGACTCTGGTTCCCACTGCCGCCGACCTCCGCCGAGCTGCGCCGGGCCATCGACCGGACCATCACGGAAGCCGACTGGTTCGACGACATCCACGGACTGCCCGTCTGGCGGCGGCACATGGCCTATCGCCTTGCCGAGGAGATCCGCCGCGAACTCGAGGACCGCGCGCTCACGGAAGGAGACATGTGATGACGTACGAGATCGAGGTCAACCAGCAGCGGTACGACACCGAGCCCCGCGCCGGACAGTGCCTGCGCACCTATCTGCGCGAACGCGGCTGGTTCGGGGTGAAGAAGGGCTGCGACGCCGGGGACTGCGGGGCCTGCACCGTCCATGTCGACGGCGAGCCGGTGCACAGCTGCCTGTATCCGGCAGTACGCGCCGATGGCCGCAGTGTCACCACGGTCGAAGGACTGGCCTCGCGGGACGGTGAACTCCACCCGGTTCAGCGAAAATTCCTCGAAGCGCAAGGGTTCCAGTGCGGTTTCTGCACCTCCGGGTTCCTGATGACCACAGCTGCCCTGGAGGCCGAGCAAGGCACCGAACGCGACGACGGAAAGCTCGACGATCTCCCGCGCGCCTTCAAGGGCAACCTGTGCCGCTGCACGGGTTACCGCGCCATCGAGGACGCCGTGCGCGGAGTGCGGCACACCGAACTGCCCTGCGCGGGCAAGGCTGTGGGGTCGAGTCTCGGCGCCCCGGCCGGGCCGCAGGTGGTGACGGGCACCGCCCGCTACACCTTCGACATCGACGTCCCGGGGCTGTTGCACATGAAGCTGCTGCGCTCCCCGCACCCCCATGCCCGGATCATCGCCATCGACGCGGATCAAGCCCTTCAAGTGCCAGGCGTCCAGGGCGTATTCACGCATGAGGACGCGCCCGACGTCCTGTATTCGTCGGCCCGGCATGAGCATCCGACGGAGGACCCCGACGACACCCGGGTTCTCGACAGCGTGGTGCGGTACGTGGGCCAGCGCGTCGCCGCCGTGGTGGCCGACAGCGAACAGGCGGCTGAGGAAGGGTGCCGCCGGATCGTTGTGACGTACGAGCTGCTTTCCCATGTCACCGATCCGGAGGCGGCCATGGCGCCGGGTGCTCCGGCCCTGCACGGCGACAAGGGGCCCCAGGCGCGGATCATACGGGCCGAGAACAACGTCGCCGGTGAGGTGCACGGCGAGATCGGTGACGTAGAGGCCGGGTTCGCCGAGGCCGACATCGTGTACGAGGAGACCTTCCGCACCCAGCGCGTCCAGCACGCGAGTCTCGAAACGCACGGCTGTGTCGCGTACTTCGAGGAGAAGGAGGACGGAAACGGCGAACGCCTGACCATTCGCTCCTCCACACAGACGCCGTTTTTGACCCGGCGCGCACTGTGTGCCCTGTACCGCCTGCCCGAGGACGAGGTCCGGGTCGTCGCGGGCCGGGTGGGCGGCGGTTTCGGCGGCAAGCAGGAGATGCTGACCGAGGACATCGTGACGCTGGCCGCGCTGAAGCTGCGACGCCCGGTGAAGCTGGAGTACACGCGAGCAGAACAGTTCTACGGGGCAACCACCCGCCACCCCTTCACGATCACCATCAAGCTCGGCGCCCACGCCGACGGCACGCTGACCGCCGTGCAGATGCGGGTGATCGCCAACACGGGCGCGTACGGCAATCACGGCCCGGCGGTGATGTTCCACAGCGTCGGGGAATCGTTCGCCGTCTACCGCGCCCCACACAAGAAGGTCGACGCGTACTCCGTCTACACCAACTGCGTTCCGGCGGGCGCCTTTCGCGGCTACGGCCTGGGCCAGGTCACCTTCGCCGTCGAGTCCGCGATGGACGAGGTGGCCCGGCGCCTGGGGATGGACCCGCTGGTCTTCCGGGAACGCAACATCATCGGCCCGGGCGAGGCAATGCACAGCCCGATCGGCGAGGAGGAGGACCTGCACATCGCCTCATACGGCCTCGACCAGTGCCTGTCCGTCGTCCGCACGGCCATCGCGCAGGATACGGCGCAGGATACGAACGACAAGCAGGTGCCGGACGGATGGCTGGTCGGGCAGGGCACGGCCCTTGCGATGATCGCGACGGGACCGCCCGGCGGGCACTACGCCGACGCGACCGTCAGCCTGCTCGCCGACGGCACCTACGACATCGCGGTGGGCACCGCCGAGTTCGGCAACGGCACGACGACCGTGCACAAACAGATCACCGCGGGCGCGCTCAACACCACGCCGGATCGGCTCGCCCTCCGCCAGTCGGACACCGACGTCGTACGCCATGACACCGGCGCCTTCGGAAGTGCCGGTACCGTCGTCGCCGGCAAGGCGGTGCTGCTCGCCGCGACCTCGCTGGCCGAACGCCTGACGACGTTCGCCGCCCGGTACGCGGGTGTGCCGAGGCATCAATGCGTGCTCGGCGCCGAGGAGTTCACCTGCGCGGGCCGCGTGGTGACGCTGAAGGAACTGTACGAAGCCGCGTCCATGCAAGGCGCCGAGGCCGAGCTGACCGCAGACGGGCACTGGGGCGGCAGCCCGCGCTCGGTGGCCTTCAACGCCCAGTGGTTCAAGGTCGCCGTCGATCCCGGCACCGGCGAGATCCGCGTCCTGCGCAGCGTCCACGCGGCCGACGCGGGGAAGGTCATGAACCCCATGCAGTGCCGTGGCCAGGTCGAGGGCGGTGTCGCCCAGGCGCTCGGCGCGACGCTCTTCGAGAACGTACGTATCGACGAGCGCGGCGAGGTCACCACCGCCGCCTTCCGCCGCTACCGGCTGCCGCAGTACGCCGATGTGCCGCGCACCGAGGTGCACTTCATGGAGACGCGGGACGCGATTGGGCCGCTCGGCGCCAAGTCGATGAGCGAAAGCCCCTTCAACCCGGTGGCTCCGGCCTTCGCCAATGCGCTGCGGGACGCGACGGGGGTGCGCTTCACCGACCTGCCGCTGACGCGGGATCGAGTATGGGTCGCCCTGAGCAAGGCCGCATCTGCGACGCCTGATCCCATATCAAGCTCATAATTACCATGTTCTAGGGCTGTTTCAGCGGGCATCCTCGAGGGAGCCGCGCCGGCACCGGGACCGGGTGTATGCGGCCGGGAGCCGAAGGGGATGGGATGAGCCGACTCGTGGTGGTGGGCGCGGTCGACCGGCCGGCCAGGTTCAGCGTCGCCGACCTGCGCCAGCGCTGGCCGATACAAAAGGCCGAGGTGACCTTCAACTGCGCGACCAGCGGGCCCCAGCACCACATCTTCCGAGGTCCGCTGCTGCGTGAGGTGATCGAGGCGACCGGGCCGGGCTTCGACCCTGCCCGGCGCAAGGACCGCTCACGCTTCCTCCTGGAGGTCACGGGCGGGGACGGGCACGCCACCGTACTGTCCTGGGCGGAGATCGACGAGGACTTCGGGAACGCACCCGTACTGCTGGCCACCGAACTCGACGGGCAGGAACTCGACCAGTTGGGCAGCCAGTTGGTGGTGCCGACCGATTACTGCGGCGCCCGCTACATCAGTGGCATCACACAGATCAGGGTCGGCGCCGGGCTCGGCTGAGCGAGGCTCGGGCGGTGGCGAGGGGGAGGGCAGGTCAAAGACGTCCCGGGGAGGACAGTTGCTGCGTCGGCTGGCGGCTGGAGTATCTGGTCGCACTGGCCCGGGAGCGGCACTTCCCTTTGCGTACGCGGCCCAGCTCCAGGGCGTACCCGCAACCTGCCGACGGCCCGCCCCTGCTGGACGCTGGGGCGTCACGGCGGCTCTGGTTCCCGCCACCCCGCTGCCCTGGACTCCCCACCACGGCACCCAGTGCTGACCAGTACCGTTCACGGGTGCCGACCGCTCGGGACGGGGAGGACCGCCGAGATGCGAGAGCTGGCTGACACCGCACTGCAGGGGGGTTGCCGAAGGCCGGCCGGCCGAACTGGCCTGGTCGATCACTGAGCGGGGCTTCGGCCCCAGCCACCCGGCGGATGCTGTCCTCATCGATGGCGACGGCACGTGCGCGGGCACGTGCGTGGGCACCCCATTGATCACTCCGGCATCCTCGAGCGCCTGACGGAAAACCCGCCGAACGTTGGTCGCGTCGAGCAGCTTGCCCACGGCTGAGAGATGAGCCCGTGCTCCTCCCAGCTGTCGCCAGCGGCGGGCCGACCCCATCCCTGGTCTTCGCATTGCTGCCAGAGGACCTGGATGCAACGCGCCGGCAGTGCCCACGTCCGCCGGGACGGCTGACGTGGAAATCGGCATCCACGCCATCCATTGGGGAGAGGCCCACCTCGAACCCGACCGCACCTGCACGTGGCCTGCACGGAAGTCGGGAGTGCTGAGCTGTCGCCAGGTTTCCTTCCGGTTTTGTGGTGTGTGGGGGTTCGGTCCGGTGTGTGGGGCGGTCCGGTGGTTTCCGGGTGGGTTGCGGTGTGGTGGGGGCGCTTGTCATGTCGGAGTGGTTTGGGGTTGCTGTGGGTTTTGGGGTGGCTTGTAGCGTGTGTGTCGGTGTGGGTCAAGTCACGACTTGTAGTCGCGTGACGGGGTGGGGTGGGGCGGGCCTAATGGAGGTATCGGTTCATCCGCCGCAGTGATTCGGTTCGCTCGGTGGGCCGGGTTTCCGGTCTTCGGGCTGGTGGACCGTCCGGGAGAGGCCTTTCCGGTATCCCGGTATCCCGGTATCCCGTTCCCTTCCCTTCCCTTCCCTTCCTTTTCTTCTTTTCGGAGGATTCTCATGGCTCGCTCTTCCCGTACGCGTCGTCTGGTGATGTTCGGTGCTTCGTCCGCGCTGGCGGCTGGGGGCGCGTTGATTCCCACGGGTGCGTTCGCGGCGCCGCAGCATGCCGGCTCGGTGGTGTCGATGGCGTCGGAGCAGGGTTCGCACCATGGGGACTGGAAGCACCAGGGTGGAGGGCGTGGTGGTTCCGGACATGGTGGTTCGGGTCATGGTGGTTCCGGGCATGGTGGTTCGGGGCGTGGCGGCGGGGTCGTTGTGGTCATCAACAACACGAACACGAATACCAATACGAATACGAGCGGCAACAACAGTGGTAACGGAAGCGGGAACGGTAATGGCAGCGGTGCCGGCAGCGGGAACGGTAACGGCAGTGGTGGTGGCAGTGGGACCGGCAACGGGAACACTGGTGTCGCGGGTCCGGGTGCGGGGGGCTGACCCGGACCCCTGCGCGGGGTGAGCGGTAAGGCAGCAAAGTAGTTCTCATCTGGCTGGATGGCGTGGTCCACAGGACCTGGCTGTCCGGCCAGATTGCGTGTGCCCGCGGAGAGGTTAAAAGGGGCGGGGTGCGCGAGCGTGTCCGGCGCCTGTCCGTGCCGGTCTGCCGTCCTTTGGTGAGGACGGTCTTCTTTTTTGGCCGCTGTCGGCCGGGGCGGAAGAACTCTCGCTCGTGTCCGGGGGGTGGGGGAGGGGCCGGGGGCCGGGGCCGGGACTGTCTTCTTTGGGGGAGTGAGTGAAGGATCCGGTGGCGGTCGTGAGTGCGCGGGGATCGGGACGGTGCGCGGCACGCGCTGCGGACCCGGCATGTTTTTTTTGCTGCGCATGCCGGCTGGTTTTATGCCGCGAAAATGCCGGTGGCGGGGTGTGGCGAGTCGTGGTCATGAGCGTTCACCGTCCCTCTTCGTTGCCGCCGTGCCGGCCTCCGTCCGGTCGTGGCGGAGCGGTGGGGCCGTGCCCGGGGTGAGATTCTTTCGGTAAACCGGTCCGTGTCTCGCGGGGGACGCTGTCACGTTTGTCAAGTCCCGATCTTTCGGTTACGAGATTCCGTCACGTGACCCCGTCCGGGATATCGGTGCTTAATGGAGATACGGGTTCACAGACGCACCGCGTGAATCCCGCATCGCCTGGAAAGATCCGGCGATGCCCTGTGCGGAATAGGTATCTTCCGCACCGAGGCCTCCGTATGGCGGGGTCTTACGATTTCACATCTCTCACCGGAAGGTATTTCTCATGAATCTCACCTCAAGGACCCGACGTCTGCTCATGCTCGCCGCTGGCACCGCGCTGGCCGCCGGAGGCGTTTCCCTCTCCTCCACCGCCATGGCCGCGCCGATGACCTCGCCCACGCTGGTCGCCGCCCACGCCCACGGCCATGCTCATGCGCACGGCAACGGCAACGGCAATGGCAACGGCAACGGCAATGGGAACGGCAATGGGAACGGGAACGGCAACGGCAACGGCAATGGGAACGGCAATGGCAACGGCAACGGGAACGGAAACGGCAACGGCAACGGGAACGGCAATGGCAACGGAAACGGCAATGGGAACGGCAACGGGAACGGCAACGGCAACGGCAACGGCAATGGAAACGGCAATGGAAACGGCAACGGGAACGGGAACGGCAACGGCAACGGAAACGGCAACGGCAACGGAAACGGGAACGGCAACGGGAACGGCAATGGGAACGGGAACGGCAACGGAAACGGCAACGGGAACGGAAACGGAAACGGGAACGGGAACGGCAACGGGAACGGCAACGGGAACGGGAACGGCAACGGGAACGGCAACGGCAACGGCAACGGCAATGGCAACTGACGTGTGATCGTCGCGGATAGCGGCGCGTCGGATCGGGGCCGGCCGGGCCTGGTGTCGAGGGACACCGGGCCCGGCCGGCCGGCGTGCTTGGCGTGGCCGGCGCTCACATCCCGGCCGAGCTCGCCGAACTTTTTCGGCGTCTGCCGCACCCGCATCTACCGTGAGGTGCAGCGACAGGCCAACTCCGTCGCCGGCTGACAGTGCGAGAGCCGTAGACGCGCCCGCAGCTGGTGCGGTGAACGGTTGCGAACGCCAACCGATCGCGCGATAGCGGCCACTGACCCGTACTCCCCGGTCAGGGATTGACGAAAAGCCGCCGTACACGCGGCCACACATCCACTCGGCAGCAAGCCGCTGACTTGCATCAAATTTCGACTCGCCTTGTCATGCGGCCTCAGACGCAACCTCTGACGCACGCACAGGCAGTTACTGACGGCCGGGCCCCGTTGGCCTGCACCGTGCAGTAGGCCGGACGAGCCGCGCGGTCGCATCGCTCCCGGCTGCGCAGCCCCCTCATCTTCAGGATCCGCACGGGGCGGCCGGGCTCGCGGCGCTGGCGCTTGGACCTTCGAAGCTGTGGCTGAGCTACGCATGACAAATTGAGTGGCGCTTCGGCGCACCTCATGGGGGACGGGTGACTGGCTGGGTCAGCGGTCGCGCGTGCGAACGTGCAGGTGACCGGCAAGGGGATATGCGGGCGGTGCCGCGGGCAGGAGTCTGGTCAGTTCGTACCGGCTCTTCTGCGCGACTCGGCATGAGGCTGTGTTGTCCACTTGGTGCAGCAGCTCAAGGCGCATAAGTCCCTCACTGGCGAAGGAGGTGAAGGCCCACTCCGTCAACGCCTGCAGTGCTCGGGGCGCTACTCCCCGACCGCGCGCGTGCGCCGCAGTCCAATAGCCGACTTCGGCTGATGAAGCGCCCGGGGTGACGTTGTTGAGGACCACGTGGCCCATCAACTTCGTTCCAGGACCCGGGGCTTGGGTTTCCACGATGGCGAATCCGAAGCGGTTGCCCTCCTCCCATCCCCGTTCTTGCTCCTGCACCCACCGTGCCGCGCTCGCCTCGTCATCCACGAGTGAACGTGTCCAGCGGCGCAGGGCGCCATCCCGGTACACCTCGACCAGGTCGTCAGCGTCCGCCGGGCTCCAGGGACGTAGGAGGAGAGCGGGCGCCGACTGTGTGGCGTCTGTCTTCAGTCGTGCAGCGATCTTGTCCATCGGTTGAGGGTATGCGGCTGCAGCGGTCTTCGATGCCGCGTCTGGCCATACCGCGGGACGGGGAAGCTGTTGTGTCATCGAGCCGCCCGCCCGCATGCGCAGGGCTGTGACGGACCAGTCGATCACCGGCGCCAGGCGCTCTGGGGCTGACCAGCCGTTGATCAGCGCGAGCAGCTGGAAGCACCGGTCTGTGCTGGGATCGTTCGCCGCTCCCAGACGGTGCAGCAACCACTGGTGCAGTTCGGCGTCGTCGAGGCGGGGCGTAGACGACGGCACACCGTGCGGTGAGCGCCGCGACAGGGGGAGCGGCCTGCGGCGGATCCGGGCTGATGCCGGATGCCACGGCCGCTGCCACGAGATCGCGGACGACGGCGACCACCCGGCCGTGGGGGGATGCTGTTGGGCAGATCAGCCACGTGCTCTTCGCCCCTGGCGCCGCAAACAGGCGCGGAAGTCCGGGTCCAGGGATGGTTCAGCCAGCGGGTCCATGCCCTGACCTGCTCGTCCGCGGGGCTGTCGGGTAGCTCGGTGTCATGGAGCGCCGGACTGCAGCGGCGTCGCGGGTGAAGACCCGTTGGTGATGGCGACCGCGTGATCGGCTTTACGGGTCGGCCCGGCTGTCCCCCTTCACCGTGGACATCGCCGATGCCCCCGCCTTACCGCTGAGGTGCCACGCGGGCGCCGGGCCGCAGGGACGTACTACTTACTGATGGCGAATCGCATCAGGGCATGTTCGTCGCCTTGCTTGATCTTCCCTGTCGCGTTGATCACTTCGAGCTTCCAGGTGTCGCCGACACGCATGGCCTTGGCCACGGCGCAGCCGTTGTCCTGGATGAGGAGACTGGGCCAAATATCGGCGACCTGCTGTGAGCTTCCTCCGGTCGCGTCGTACACCTTGAAGCTGATGTTGCGCGCCTTCTGGAAGGAACTGCCCTTCTTGAAGGCCGCGGCGACGAACACGATCGACGTGATGTTCCGCGGTATCCGCGCGAACTCGACAGTCACCGTCTCGTCGTCGCCGTCCCCGCGTCCGGTCTGATTGTCGCCGCTGTGCACCAAAGAGCCGTTGCCCATGGGGTCCAGCGAGTCCAGGCCCGCCAGGCGCACCGGGTCCCCGCTCTGCATGGCGATGGCGATCAGGTCGAGGTCTGTGCCAGCTTTACGGCGGAGCAAGCCCATCACACCGCCGCTGGTACCGGCGGTGGGGTCCCACGACACTCCAATGGAAAGATGGGTCACTCCGTCCAGATCCGCCGGGCCGTCTTCCTTCGTGAGCGTAATCATGCGTCGATCTTCCTCTTGATAAAGGGGCTACAACACGCAGAGTGTGCCTGGTGCTTCGGTGGTTCCACGCGTTGGGTCCCGTGATCACGCATGCCCCGTCTCGGCCCGTCTCTCGCGGTCCCCTTCTTCCTGCACACGCGAGTCCCGAGCGCCGCGCGTATCGTCACGCCGTCGAGCTGGCGGCAGCACGCAGGACATAGGAAGCAGTAATGGAGGCGAAACTCCGGGGGACTGAATGGCTGCCGTTCGGAGGAGTAGAGCCCTTGCCAGCGCCCGGCGTGGGCATCGACAGGACGGATGGCGGGTGGGAATTGCTCGGAGTCCTCGAGTGGCTGGGCAGTTGTCTAGGCTTTGCGGGCGAGCAGTTGGATCTCCTGGAACTGCCGTCGGTCGGTGGGCTGAGGCTCACGAACCATCCGTGCTACTTCGGCCAACCCGGACTTGCGCAGCATCGCGGCGAGGTGAGCAGGCGACCACCGATAGGCCGGCGCGACTGTGTGATCGAAGACCTGCATCGGGTGAGACGGATCATCGCTTGCCGAAAAGCCGATCAGAAGGTGGCCGCCAGGTGCCAGCACGCGGTGGAACTCCGCCAAGATGACGGGGAGTTCTTGCGGCGGAGTGTGGATGATGGACCAACGTGAGAGTGCGCCGGCCAGCACGCCATCAGCTATGTTCAACGCGGTCATCGAGTCCACGTCGAACCGCAGACCCGGATAGGCCTGTCGAGCCAATTCGATCATCGCAGGAGAGGCATCGACGCCAAACGCCTCCAGCCCCAACTCGTCGAGATAAGCGGTGATATGGCCAGCTCCGCACCCTAGGTCCGCGACCTGACCGTCGATCCGGAAACTCGCCGATCACCTGTGGCGCAACCTCACCCGCCCGATACGGATGGCGCGCGAGGCCCTGTGCCTGCAGCTGGCCCGTCGCGGGGTGGACCTTCCAGCGCACCAAGACCCGGAAGGAGTCCACCGGCCCGGACTGCGACGCCAAACTTGACCGGATCGAGTACGCCCTGAACGAGCGGCCCGACCGCACTTTCCGCCTTTACGAGTTCGGGCCGCTTGGCATCCACCCGACCGGCGGCTCGTGCTGGGCAAAGCAGGGCAGGACCGACCGGCTGCCGGCCACCTTCCACCGCACCCACGGCACCCGCCACTTCCACGGTTGCTACTCGATCGGCGACGACACCCTGTGGGCGTCACGGGAGTTGCACCGCAATCTGCGCTGGCGCAACACCAAGGGCCGCCACCCCGACGTCCTGGCCGCCCAACGCCGTGAGCGCGGCCGCCTCCGCAGCGAGAAAGGCATCCGCTGGGGCGGCCGACCGCTCGCCACTGCGGCATGACCACCCAATCCGGTGATGGCTTCCGGTCACAGCGAAACCGGCACGGACGCCTACCGCCTCGCCCAGAGCAAAGTTCGCGCTGAGCAAGCCGCCACAGTCTGACAAGCCGTCTGTCGTGAGCGTTAAAGGTCAGCACGGAGGCTTTGACGTTGCATGGAGTACATCGACTGAGGAGCGTCCCACTCCGTGAAATTGTTGATCAGGCGCATGCCGATGGCTTCGAGAAGGAGGCGTGAGCGGCTGTTCGCCTCCTGGGTGACCGCGATGACGGAGGGGTCTTCCGAAGAGACGTGGTCGAAGGCCCAGCTGACTGCGGCCGTCACGGCCTCACGGGCGAATCCCCGTCCCCAGTGTTCCGGCAGAAAGGAGTAGGACACCTCCCGTCGGCCGTCGAACCGGGACTCTGAATCGATCGACACGGAGCCGAGCATGGTTGGCTCTTGCCGTGTGACCACGGTGAACAGATTGGGGCGGCCAACGAAATGCTGCTGATAGGTGGTGAGTTGGTGTTCGGCGACCGGGCCGCCGAGGAAACGTCGGACGTCGGCGTCGGTCCACAACCGGGTGTACTCGGATACGTCGGCGGGTTCGGCAGGACGCAGAATCAGCCTGGAAGTCCTGAGGACGCATGGCCAGGACTCCGTAGCGGGCAGTGAGGACATAAGGTGATCATCGCACCAGGTCGGCGGTCAGCGGCAAAGCCAACCAGAGGTCGGTCGCCCGCCCTTGACGACTGAACCACGTCAGGGACTGCGTTCAATACCCCTCACAACAGCGGCGACACATCACGCCCGTGGACGTGACCCCAGTGGGCCAGCCCTGACAGACCGGCCCACCCCGCGTGCTTCTCGCGGGGAATGCTCTTCAACGATCGCCCGACGCCCTTCTCGTATGCCCTGAGTGGCATCGAAACTCTCCGACTTTCAGAGACCCGCAGACCCTCGACTGACATCCGAGCTCATCGACACACGCCACTCAGTTGCCGCAGCTGTTGTTCACCTGTCGGGGAGGCGGCTGGTGCCGGACGCAGTCGACGTTCACGAGAAGCGGGAGGGCACCCATCCGGCCTGGACCACCGACTACGCGTCCGGCCAGGAGATCCACATCCCGCTGAAGAACATGGACGGGCGGTACGTCGCC
>NZ_JBEZKJ010000137.1:0-17995 GCF_040651675.1 Streptomyces sp. NPDC048415
CAGAAGTACGCCCCGGCGACTTCATCCTCGCCTGCGGTGACGGCAACAGCCGTCTGGTCTCACTCCACTGGTCTCAGTGGCTCTCGAACTCGGCGAAAACCTCTCCGCCCCGCCCGGACCCCGGTGGATCTTCTCGCGGCGGCGCCCCCACCCGCGTACCCTGAGATTGGACTAGACCTGTAGCCGCCCAAGGGAAGAGGTCCGATGAGCGAGCGCAAGACCGCCCTCCTGGAGGTGATCGCCCTCAACGCGGAGGACGCGATCGCCGCCCAGACCGCAGGCGCGGACCGCCTGGAGCTGGTCACCGACATGGCCGCCGACGGCCTCACCCCGCAGGTGCGGACGTTCACCGCGATCCGCGCCTGCGTGGACATCTCCCTGCGCGTGATGCTGCGGCTGCGGGACGGCTTCGCGGCGGGAGACGTCGACACCCTCGTACGCCTCGCCGGCGAGCTGCGCACCGCGGGAGCGGACGAGTTCGTGCTCGGCTTCCTGGACGAGCACGGCGGCCCGGACCTCACCGCCGTGGAACGGATCGTCGCCGAACTGGACGGCTGCCGCTGGACCTTCCACCGCGCGATCGACCGCTCCGCCGACCGCGACGCCCTGCGCAAGCAGCTCGCGGACCTGCCGGGCCTCGACGCCTATCTGACGGCGGGATCCGCCGCGGGCGTCGACGACGGGCTGCCCACCCTCCTCGCCGAGGCCGCCCGCCGCGGCGAGCCGGGCTACGAGCCCCGGATCATGGTCGGCGGCGGCCTGCGCCTCGACCACGTACCGCACCTGCGCGCCGCGGGCATCGACGCCTTCCACATCGGCGGCGCCTCCCGCCCGGGCGGATGGACCGGCCCGGTGTCGGTCGAGGCCGTCCGGGAGTGGCGGGACGCGCTGGACGCCTAGGGCCTGCCCGGCGGACGGGCGTGCCCTCCCCCGCGTCTGCGGCATGATCCGCCGGACGGGCCCTGGGCGCCCGGCTGCATGTCACGGATCCATATCCGCCAGGTAGTTGTTGTGTGTTGAGAGTCTCGCGGCGATCACGGTGCGACCGAGCGCGTGCATATTAGTGAGGCCCCGATCAGCCGGGGCATGACAAACACGCACGTGTGCGGCAACAGCAGCACAGCAGCAACAGGGGGACAAGGCTCCATGCCATCCATACGCAGCCGCTCGCTCGCGGCCGCCGCGGCCGTGATCGCGGCCATCCTGGTCACGACGACGGCCTGTGACAGCCAGAAGGACGACGGGGCCGCCGCGCAGCCCTCGTCGTCCACCGCCCAGGCCGACAAGAACGTCGACACCGGCCAGGACGACGGCTCCACCTCGCTCGGCGGCTACAAGCTGCCCGCCGGCATCCCCACCGACCTCGGCGGCGCCGCCCTGGAGAAGTGGAAGAACGGGGGGTGGAAGGACTACAGCGACTGGGCGTCGAAGGCCGAGGACTTCGCCAACCCGTACATCAAGGACTTCTGGACGCCGGAGAAGATGGCCGAGGCCAAGGCCGACATCCCGGTCGCCCAGGCGGGCAGCACCAGCACCGGATCGGGCAGTGGCGCCACCTCGTACCTGCCCGACGGGACGGTGAAGCGGAAGGCCGCCACCAAGGTCAAGGCGACCTACCACCACTACGCGGCCCCCGTCGGCAAGCTGTTCTTCTCCTCGCCCGAGGGCGCCATGGTGTGCTCCGCCGCGGTCGTCACCGACCCGGCGCACCCGGGCAAGTCCAACATGGTGTGGACCGCGGGCCACTGCGTCCACGCGGGCAAGGGCGGCGGCTGGTACCGCAACATCGCCTTCGTGCCCTCGTACAACAGCGGCGCGAAGCTGAGCAACAACCAGATCACCGACCCGCGCGCCAAGTCCGTCTCCCCGTACGGCGTGTGGTGGGCGAACTGGGCCACCACCTCCTCCCAGTGGATCAAGGGCGGCTCCCACCAGGGCAACGCGGCCTCGGCGTACGACTACGCCGTGCTGCACGTGAAGCCCGAGAGCGGCAAGAAGTCCCTTCAGGAGCGGCTGGGTTCGGCCCTGCCGGTGTGGTTCAACGCCCCGGCGGCCAACAAGGTCAAGAACATGAAGGTCCGCGGCTACCCCGCCGAGTCGCCGTACGACGGCTCGAAGATGTACGACTGCCGCGGCGCCACCAAGCGCTTCCTGCTCGCGAGGAACGTGCCCGCCCAGTTCATGATCGGCTGCACGATGAACGGCGGCGCCTCCGGCGGACCCTGGTTCATGACACACAACGGCCGGACGTATCTGGTCTCCAACAACTCGCTCAGTGACCGCAAGACGTTCATCACCGGGCCGCGCCTCGGCAAGAACGCCAAGCAGGTCTATCTGGCGACCAGCCGCAAGTTCAAGTAGCCGCGCCTGTACGGCTGTTGGTGGCCCCCGGTGCTCGGCGCCGGGGGCCTTCCGGCTTCCGGTGCTCGGCGCCGGGGGCCTTCCGGCTTCCGGGCCCGGGTCGTGACCGCCGTCACCCCGGTCGTCGGCACCATCAGTCCGGCCCCCGCCAGCACGAACCACCGGTCGCCGAACAGGCTGATCGCCAGACTGCCCTGCCGCCCGCCGCCCGCCGCCCGCCGCCACCGCTTTGTGCGGCTGCGCCGCGACGACCTCGGCGTCCGGTTCCCCGGCCTCCTGGATGCCCTGCTGAAGTCGCTTCTCTACTAGGCGAGTTGGGGCGGAAGGGGAGCGGCGTGGGTCACGATCAGGCCCGAGACCGCTCGGGTCAGCGCCACGTACAGGCGGCGCAGACCGGTCCGCTCGTCCGGTTCGCCGTCCACGACCGCCTGCGGCTCGTCGAGGACTACGTAGTCGTACTCCAGGCCCTTGGCGAGTGAGGCCGGTACGAGGGTGAGGCGGGTCTCGGCCGTCGTCTCCTCGCCCGGTCCGAGGTACGTCAGCCCGGCCGCCGTCAGCGCCTCGGCGAGGACGGGGATCCGGGCGTCGGCGGCGATCAGCCCGGTCGACCCCTCGTTGCGCAGCAACTCCTGGGCCGCGCCCACGACATCGGCGCCGGCGCGCACCTCGAAGAAGCCCGGGTTCTCCCGCACCGACGCGACCGGCGTCAGACCGGGCGCGATGTACGGCAGCAGCCGGGACGCGTACGCGATGACGTCGGTGGGCACGCGGAAGCCCGCCGTCAGCTCCTCGACGACGGCCTCCTCCTTGCCGAGGTGGCGCAGCGCCTCGTCCCAGCTCCGCGTCGCCCAGGGCGTGGTGCCCTGCGCGAGGTCCCCCAGCACGGTCGCCGAACCGGTCGTGCAGCGCCGCCCGACCGCCCGGTACTGCATGGGCGAGAGGTCCTGCGCCTCGTCGAGCACGACGTGCCCGAGCGAGTGCGTGCGCTGGACGAGATCGGTGGCCTCGTCGATCAACACGGCGTCCGCGGCGGACCACGTGGCGGACTTCACCGACCGCACCGGCTTCTGCCAGAGGATCTCCTTCTGCTCGTCCTCGTCGAGAAGCCCCTGTGCGTGGTCGGCGAGGAAGTCCGCGTCGGAGAGCAGCCGCAGGACGAGCTTCGCGGGGTCGACCGGCGGCCAGATCGCCTTGACGGCCGCCTTCACGGCGGTGTTGCGGGCCACGGCGTCCTGCACCCGGTCGTCCGGCGCCTCGCCCGAGCGCTCCATCTGGACCAGCACGGCGTGCGCGATCCGCTGCGGAAGGGCCGCACGGGCGGCGCCGTACCGGATGTCGCGGTCCAGCAACTCCCGCACGATCTCCTGGAGTTCGTACGCCGCTACGCGCCAGCGCCGCGATCCCCGGACGACCACGACCGGCTCGGTCGGCAGCGTGACGTGCGAGCGGACGGCCCGCCGCAGCACTTGCGCCATGCGGGCGTCGCCCTTGATGACGGCGGCGGACGCGTCGTCGCTCCCGCGCACCTCGACATGGGCGACGAGATCGTCCACGGTCGCCTGCTTGACCTCCAACTCGCCCAGAGCGGGGAGGACTTGCTCGATGTAATGCAGGAAGGAACTGTTCGGTCCGATGACGAGTGTGCCGGTGCGGGCCAGCCGCTCCCGGTGGGCGTACAGCAGATACGCCACCCGGTGCAGGCCGACGGCCGTCTTCCCGGTGCCGGGGCCGCCCTGCACACACACGGAGCCGGCGAGTCCCGACCGTACGATCTCGTCCTGCTCGGGCTGGATGGTCGCCACGATGTCGCGCATCGGGCCGACACGCGGGCGCTCGATCTCCTGCTGGAGCAGCTTGCTGGTGGCCGCGGCCTCGGTGGGGTCGGAGAGGTGCTCGTCCTCGTACGCCGTGAGGTCGCCGCCCGTGTACCCGAAGCGGCGGCGCAGCCCCACGTCCATCGGGTCCTTCTTCGACGCCCGGTAGAACGGCTGCGACACCGGCGCACGCCAGTCGATGACCATCGGGTCGCCATCGGCGTCGTGCACATGCCGCCGTCCGATGTAGAAGCGTTCACCCTCCGCGCCCTCCGCCTTGTCGGCGCCGGGAGCGTGCAGATAGTCGAGCCGCCCGAAGAACAGCGGGGTGTGGCTGAGGTCGGCGAGGGCCTTGATGCGCTCGTCGATCTGGTGCTGGAGCACCGCCGCGTTGACCCAGTTCGCGGTGACGTCACTGATGTCGAGGTTCTCCACGTCCTGACGCATCGCGCGCAGGGCGGCACGGGAATCGGCGAGGTGGGTCCGCTCGCGGGAGAGGGGGTCGTCGGACTGGATGCCGGACGGATCGTCGGACACGGTGGACACGGGGGTTGCCTCCGGGGGCCTGCAGCGGGACGGATTCAGGCGCTGAATCCATGCGGAATCCGTGCGTGATTCCTGGATGCCGTCCGGTTTCCGGCCGGGCGGCGGCACTCCGTGAAGGGAGGCAAGAGCGGAGATTGTAGGTGACGAGGGGATGCGGGGGCGAACGGTTTTCCGCGACCTCGGGGGCACGCGTCCGGGGCCCTAAGGGTCGGGGTCCGTCGTGAGGCGTACGGCGGGAGGCCCGCAGGTGTATGAGGGGCTCGCGGAGGTTCGGTCCGGAGACCGACGCCATCCGGGGCGCGGCGTTCCACCATGGAGATATGAGCGCAGCAACCATTAACCCTGGTCCTGTTCATCCCACTCCCCACGGCGCGACCGGCGTCACCTCCTCCCATCACCGCCACCGCCTCGGTGACGCCCTGCGCGCCGTCAAGGTGTTCGCCGACGCGGCGCTGGACGTCGTACTCCTCGGCGAGTACGGAGAGGAAGCGGGCGTACTGCGGCGGTGAGCCGTACGCCGGGGCGGTGTTCCCCGGCATTAGGGTCACCCCGTGTTTCCGCCACGGACCGTGATCGTAGAGTCACCCAATGAAGTCAAGTCGCCAACTGAAGCCACCCAGTTCACGAAGTTCCCTCTGCTCAGCCTGTTCCCGCTGCTCGCCCTCTCCGTCGCCGCCTTCTGCACCCTGTGCTTCGTCACACGCGCGCCCATGGCCGACGCGCTGGTCTACCGGGCCGAGGGCGCGGCCGTACTCAACGGCGCGGACCTCTACGGGTTCACCGTCACCGAGTGGCAGCTGCCCGCCACGTACCCGCCCTTCGCGGCGCTCCTCTTCGTAACGGCGGCCTGGCTCCCCCCGGCCGCCCTCAAGGTGGCCTTCGTCGCCGGGAACGTGGCCCTGCTGGCCGTCCTCGTCCGGCTCTCCTGCCGCCTCGCGGGACTCCCGGCCCGCCTCTGCGCCCTCTGCGGCGCCACCGCCCTCGCGCTGTGGCTCGAGCCCGTCTTCCAGAGCGTCCTCTTCGGCCAGGTCAACCTCGCCGTCGCCTGTCTGATCCTCTGGGACCTGACGCGGCCTCCCGGCGCCCGGGGCAAGGGCATCGCGCTCGGCATCGCGGCCGGGGTGAAACTGACTCCCGCCCTGTTCATCGCGTACCTGCTGCTCACGCGCCGCAGACGGGAGGCGGGCGCGGCGACGGCGGCCTGCGCGGGGACCGTGCTGCTGGGCGCCCTCGCCCTTCCCGCCGCCAGCGTCGACTTCTGGACCCGGCGGCTGTACGAGACCGACCGCGTCGGCAAGGCGTGGATCGTCGACAACCAGTCGCTCCAGGGACTGATCGCCCGCGCCCTCGGTGAACCGTCACCGGGCCTGGCCTGGGCCCTCCCCGCGCTGGCCGTCGGATGCGCGGGCCTCTGGCTGGCCCGGCGGGTCACGGTTGGTGGCGGGGGTGATTCGCCGGGTGTGGTTGGTGGCGGGGGTGACTCGCCGGGCGCGGTTGGCGACGGGGATGTCTCGCCGGTCACGGTCGGTGGCGGCGGCGTCTCGCCGGGCGCGGTTGGTGGCGGGGGCGTCTCACCCGGGGGTGTCTCGCCAGGTACCGCCGACGGCGGGGGCGTCTCGCCCGGGGGTGTCTCTCCGGGCACCGCCGACGACAGGGACGTCTCGCCGACCGCCGCCGATCACCGGTGCCTCTCGCCGACCGCCGCCCGCCACCGGCGCGTCCTTCCGGGCACCGCCGACCGCCACCGGCGCGCCCTTCCGGGCACCGCCGACCGCCACCGGCGCGCCCTTCCGGGCACCGCCGACCGTCAGGGCATCTCGCCGGCCGTTGCCGACCGCTGGGGCATCCTCACCACTGCCCTCACCGCGCTCCTGATCTCCCCGATCAGCTGGTCGCACCACTGGGTGTGGTGCGTTCCGCTGATCGCGGTGCTGTACGCCGAACACGGTCCGCGCCCGGCCGTCGCCGTCGTCGCCGTCTTCACGGCCCGTACGCTCTGGCTGATCCCGCATCAGGGCGCCCTGGATCTGCGACTCCCTTGGTGGCAGCAGCCGTTGGCCTCGCCGTATCCCCTGCTGGGACTGGTGCTGCTGGTTCAGCTGTCCGTCTCGGCCAGCAACTCGTCCGCGTCCATGATCCGGTAGGCGTACCCCTGCTCCGCCAGGAACCGCTGCCGGTGGGCGGCGAAGTCCTGGTCGATGGTGTCGCGGGCGACGACGGAGTAGAAGTGGGCCTTGTGGCCGTCGGCCTTCGGCCGCAGAACCCGGCCCAGCCGCTGGGCCTCCTCCTGACGCGACCCGAAGGTCCCCGACACCTGGATGGCGACGGTCGCTTCGGGGAGGTCGATGGAGAAGTTCGCCACCTTGGACACCACGAGGACGGAGATCTCACCCTCCCGGAAGGCGTCGAACAGCTTCTCCCGCTGCGCGTTGCTCGTCTCGCCCTTGATGACGGGCGCGTTCAAGTGCTCGCCCAGCTCGTCGAGTTGGTCGATGTACTGCCCGATGACGAGGGTCTGCTGCCCCGCGAACTTCCGTACCAGCGCCTCCGTCACCTTCCGCTTGGTCGCGGTCGTGGCGCAGAACCGGTACTTCTCCTCGGTCTCGGCGGTGGCGTAAGCGAGCCGCTCGGAGTCGGTGAGATTGACGCGCACCTCGACACAGTCGGCGGGCGCGATGTACCCCTGCGCCTCGATCTCCTTCCACGGCGCGTCGAACCGCTTGGGCCCGATCAGCGAGAAGACGTCCGACTCGCGCCCGTCCTCGCGCACGAGGGTGGCGGTCAGCCCCAGCCGGCGCCGGGCCTGCAGATCGGCCGTGAACTTGAAGACGGGCGCGGGCAGCAGATGCACCTCGTCGTAGAGGATGAGCCCCCAGTCCCGGGAATCGAAGAGCTCGAGGTGCGGGTAGACGCCCTTCCGCCTGGTCGTCAGCACCTGGTAGGTGGCGATCGTGACGGGCCGGATCTCCTTCCTCGTCCCGCTGTACTCGCCGATCTCGTCCTCGGTCAGCGACGTCCGCTTCACCAGCTCGTGCTTCCACTGCCGCGCGGAGACGGTGTTGGTGACGAGGATGAGCGTGGTGGCCTTGGCCTGCGCCATCGCCCCGGCGCCGACGAGCGTCTTGCCGGCCCCGCAGGGCAGCACGACGACGCCGGACCCGCCGTGCCAGAAGTTCTCCACGGCCTGCTTCTGGTAGGGCCTGAGCGCCCACCCGTCCTCGGCCAGCTCGATGGCGTGCGCCTCCCCGTCGACGTACCCGGCGAGGTCCTCGGCCGGCCAGCCCAGCTTCAGCAGCGTCTGCTTGATCTGCCCGCGCTCGGAGGGGTGCACGGCTACGGTGTCCGGGTCGATCCGGGCGCCGACGAGCGGCGCGATCCGCTTGGAGCGCAGGACCTCCTCGAGGACGGGCCGGTCGGTGCTGGTGAGCACCAGCCCGTGCGCGGGGTGCTTGCTCAGTGTGAGCCGCCCGTACCGGTCCATCGTCTCGGCGATGTCCACGAGCAGCGCGTGCGGCACCGGATACCGGCTGAACTCCACGAGCGCGTCCACGACCTGCTCGGCGTCGTGCCCGGCGGCCCGCGCGTTCCACAGCCCCAGCGGCGTCAGCCGGTACGTGTGGATGTGCTCGGGTGCCCGCTCCAGCTCCGCGAAGGGTGCGATGGCGCGACGGCAGGCGTCGGCCAGCTCGTGGTCGACTTCGAGCAGCAGCGTCTTGTCGCTCTGGACGATGAGAGGTCCGTTCACGCGCGTCCCTTTCTGCACGGCGGCACCCTCGCGCGGATGCTCGGCCAAACGTCCAGTGTGCCTCACAGACCGGTGATCATGGCTGGTCGTTCGCCGGCCCCGCGACCGCGCGACGCGTGCTCAGGCCTGGTCCTCCGCCAGCTCCGCCACCCCCGTCACGCGGTGCAGCGGGTAGGTGCGGACCTCCTCCGCCGTGTGGTCGTACGCCGTGACGAAGCCGCCCTCGACGCGGATCGGGGCGATGACGCGCTGGCTGGCGGCCCCTTCGGCGTTGACGTAGCCGATCCACAGGGCCTCGCCGGTGAGGACGGCGGCCTGCATGGTGGCGAGGGTCTCGGCGGAGCTGGTGCGGGGTAGCTCGCCGTTGCCCGGACGGTCGGCGTCCGGGACCGGCTTGCGGGGGGTGGTGGAGGCCAGGTCGCCGGCCCGGATCGCGCGGATCGCGGCGCCGAGCAGGGTGGCGTCGGGCACCGGGGGGCCGTCCGGGACGGGCTCGGGGGCGGTGCGCGGCGGGGTGCGGTGGGCGTGTGCGCGGGTGATCAGTACGTCGCCCTCCGCGGACTCGGCGGCGGGCGCGAAACCCATGGACCGCAGGCCGTCGAGGAGGGCCGCCGGGTCGGCCTGCGCCGCCAGCACCGTCGGCGCCAGGCGCCGCAGTCTGAGCCCCTGCGAGCGCTTGTCGGCGAGGATCTCGCTGAGCATCGCGTCGTCGTCGCAGCGGACGTAGGCCGACGCCGCGCCGATCCGCAGATGGCCGTGCCTGCGTGCCACGTCGTCGATCAGATACGCGAGCGGCTGCGGGACCGGTGTGCGGGAGTGGGCCGCGAGGAACGCGTGCAGGTCCGACGCCGAGCGGCCCGCGTCGAGCGCCCGGCGTACCGACCCCGGTGTGAAGCGGTAGACCGTCGCGCCGCCCTTCGACTCCACGTCCGCGAGCACGCCGAGCGTGTCGGCCAGGGGCCGCTCCAGGGGGCCCGGCGCGACCGCGGTCAGGTCCGCCTGGAGCAGGACGTGGTCCAGCGGCTCCGGGAGGAGGGGGGCGAGCAGCCGCGCGGCGCGGGTGGCGGCGGCGGCCCGTTCGGCGGGGGAGGAGTGAGTGACGGCAGGGAGGGGGTGGTGGCGCCTGTGGACGGGGAGCTTGTCGCCGGGGCCGGCGGAGCCGGGGTCCTGCGTGCTCGCCGGCGGGAAGCCCAGCAACGCCCGCCCCTGCGCGGAGAGCGCCCCTCGGCCCGTGATCCCCAGCATCTCCGCCTCCGACAGGGTCCAGCGGGCCAGCCGGGTGCGCAGGTCGTCCGTGGCGGCCTTGGGGCCGCGCAGGGGGCGTTCCCAGTGCAGGCGAGCGAGGACGGAGTCCGCCGTGGGGGAGGCGCCCTCGGGGAGCGCGGCGAGGAGGGTGAGGACGCGGTGACGGACCTCGGGGGACGCGGAACGGTCCAGGCCGGGGCCCAGCGCCGACAGCGTGCGGTCCTTGGCGTCACGGCCGCCGACCAGACCCGCCGTCCGTGTCGCCGCCAGCCACGCCGAGGCCAGCCGCGCCCAGCGCTCGGCCGAGGGCAGCTCCAGCCACTCGTCGTACGCGGGCGTCGCCGCGTACCGCTCGTCGGCCTCGGCGTCGGAAGCCAACAGGCCCGCCGCGTAGGCGAGTTCCACCCAGAACGCGGCCACCGGCTCCGCCACGTCCAGCGCCACCGCCGTCCGCTTCAGGTCCCGCACGCTCAGGCCGCCCGCGCGCAGCACCGCCGGACCGCCCTCGTGCCAGTCCTTCAGCAGCTCCTCGATGGTCGCGAGGGCCGTGTACGCCTGGCCCGCCGCCGCGGCGTCCACAACCTGTGGACGGTGCGTGGCCGCCGGCTCGACGGCGGGCGGCACCGGCTCCGCCGCCCGGTGCGCGCGGCCCGCCCGCAGATGCAGGGCGACCTCCCGGGGCAGTACGACCGTGCCGGGCGCCGTCGGCAGCAGCAGCCCGCGGTCGATCAGCCAGCGCAGATGGCGCGCCGGGTCGGCCGTCACCTGGCCGTACGGCGGCCCCCACACCAGCCGGGACAGCACCTCCACCGACTCGGCGGGGGCGGCGTCCAGGAGCGCCGACATCCGCTCCCGGTCCGTGAACAGACCGGCGAGCGACGCCACCGCCGACACGGAGTCATGGGTGGTCGGCAGGCCGGCCGCGGCCACGATCTCCTGGATGCGGCCCGGCGACATGCCCGCCGTGGCCTCCGCGACGGTCGGGCCCAGGCCCGTCGGCGACGGGTGCTGCGGCGACGGTGCGAGCAGCTCCCGCGCGGTCCGTACGAGCCGCAGTCGGTCGTCGGGGCCCCAGACGAGGGCCTGCTCGCGGAGCGTCTCGAGGGCGCGCGGGAACGCCGCCGTGACCGCCGGGGCCCGGTCGTCGCCCGCCATCAGCCCGAGCAACTCGTCGTACGTCGCCGGATCCGACGCCACGGCCAGGGCCTCCGCCGTCTGCAGGGCGAAACGGTCCAGGTGCTCCAGGGCGCGCACGACCGACGCACGGGTGCCCGCGCGGGTGGCGAGCTGCGTGAGATCCGTGGGGACAGGGGTGATCAGGTCCGGGCGGGAGCGGAGTAGGGCGGACAGTGAGGCGTCGTCCCGCGCGCGGAGGGCTTCCGCCAGGGAACGCGGAGCGGTCTCGGTGCTCATCCTGTCAACGGTAGCGGGTGGGGGCCCTACGGTGTTTCGCCCCCGCCGCCCCTACCAGAGATAGCCCCTCCGGCGTTTGAGGAACGGGGTCTGGGCCGGAGCCCCAGGGACGAGGGGGTCTGGGGCGGAGCCCCCGGACGATGGTGGTCCCCCCGCTCGAGCGAAGCCGAGAGTGGGGGAGGGTAGGGGCGTAGGGGGCGAAAGACCCGGTACCGTCCTCCTCGGGGTATCCAACGCGCGCGCCCCGGAGGGGACTTCGTGGGGATCGAGAGCGATCAGCTCGTCTTCGACTATCTGAGCCGGGTCGGCGACCTGGCCCAGCAGCGACAGGTGCCGTCGGCGACACGCATGCGCCTGGTGTCGGAGCTGCGCAACGAGATCGACCGCCGTCGAGCGAAGACCACCGTCGACAGCCCCGCCGCCGTCCGCCGTATCCTCGCCCGCCTGGGCACCCCGGACGAGATCGTCGCGGCGGCCGGCCGGGGCGACGGCACCGCCCGCGGGCCCGGCACGGAGACCCGGGCCGCCGTCCCCACCCAGCGCGCCGCCGAACCGGAGCGCCGCCCCAGAGGCCTGCGCCGCGTCGTCCCGAGGCCGCGCCCGGCGGAAGCGGAACCTGCCGGGAACCCCGCCGACACCCCGTCCCCGCCGCACCTCGCCAGCGCGCAGGAACTGGGCGCCAGCGCGACCCAGCCTGACTGGTGGCGCGTGGACAGCAGCCCCTTCGGGCTCGGCGACAGCGTGCCGGGCTTCGTCGGAGGCGTGGAGATCCCCGAGCTGTTCAAACCGCCGCCCGAGGAGAAGCCGGACAAGGATGCGGTGCCGGCCAAGGAAGCGGTGCCGGAGCAGACACCGGAGGCAACGGTGGAGCCTCCCGCGCGCCGCCGCCTCCCCCGCCTCGGCGGCTACCGCAACCCGCTCCTCCTGCTCGCCGCCGCCCTCCTCGTCGCCGGTGCCGTCCTCGGCAACTGGTTCGCCCTGGGCGTCGGCTGGCTCATCGCCTACGGCTCGCGCCGGCTGACCCCCGCCGAGTCGAAGTGGGCGGTCCTCGTCCTGCCCGGCCTGTCCGCCACCGCCGGCATCGTGTGGCTGTGGGGCCGTACGAACGGTCGCTGGGGCGCCTCCATCGCCGAGGGCCACATGAACGACGCCCTCGCCGAGACCTGGCCCTGGGTCATCCGCGGCGCGGCCGTGGCCTCCGCCCTGTACCTGGTGTGGCGCTCCCAGCGGCAACGCTGAGCGCGGAGCACCGGCCCTTCCTGAAACGACGCCCCTGCACAATGGCGCATATGACCCTCTCCACCTCCCCCGCGCTGACCGTCGGCTTCGATCTCGACATGACCCTGATCGACTCCCGCCCCGGTATCCACGCCTGCTATCAGGCACTTTCCGCGCGGACAGGGGCGCACATCGACTGCGATCTGGCGGTCACGCGGCTCGGGCCGCCGCTGGAGGATGAGCTCGTCAACTGGTTCCCGGCCCAGGAGGTCGCCGCCGTCGCGGACCTCTACCGTGAGATGTACCCCACACACGCCATCACCGGCACGCTCGCGATGCCGGGCGCCCGGGAGGCCGTCGCCGCCGTGCGGGCGGCCGGCGGGCGCTCCGTCGTCGTCACCGCGAAGTGGGAGCCCAACGCCAAGCTGCATCTTCAGCATTTGGGCATCGACGCGGACGCGGTCGTCGGCAACCTGTGGGCCGAGCGGAAGGCGGAGGCACTGCGCGAGTACGGCGCGAGCGTGTACGTCGGCGACCACACCGGGGACGTACGCGGCGCGCGCGCGGCGGACGCGTACTCCGTCGCCGTGGCCACCGGACCGTGCGACGCGGCGGAGCTGCGCGCGGCGGGCGCGGATGTGGTCCTCGCCGACCTGACGGAGTTCCCGGCCTGGCTCGGGGACTACCGCGAGGCCGCCCGGGCCTGACGGCGTCCCGCCGCGATCGACCGGAAGACCCCCGCTCCGGCCAACAGGAATCCGACACCCATGAGCATGCTCAAGCCGAACATGTAGGTGGGAAATGGAGTGGTGCCGAGAAGCAGCGGTGCCACAGTGACCAGAGTGGCCACGGCTCCTGCGAAGAACACGATGGCACCGGCACGGATCAGCCGGTCACCGGCTTCGGCGGAATTCGGTTGGGTTTTGTCACGCACCCGACCAGGGTAGTTCCCAGCGCGAAGGAACAATCCAGCGACGTCTTGTCACCAGCCGCCGGACCATTAGCCTTGGTACCGGCGGGTCCCACGACCCGCTGTAGTGCTATCCAGAGCCGTTTTACGGGCAGTTGCCCATGCAACGGGAGCCCGAGCAGTTACCAGAGCAGTTTCCGACGAGTACGAGGACGAGGACAGACGTGCCTACCGGCAAGGTCAAATGGTTCAACAGCGAGAAGGGCTTCGGCTTTCTCTCCCGCGACGACGGCGGCGACGTCTTCGTTCATTCCTCGGTCCTGCCCGCCGGAGTCGATGCTCTCAAGCCCGGCCAGCGCGTGGAGTTCGGCGTCGTCGCCGGTCAGCGCGGCGACCAGGCACTCTCGGTGACCCTGCTGGACCCGACCCCCTCGGTCGCGGCCGCCCAGCGCCGCAAGCCGGACGAACTGGCCTCCATCGTCCAGGACCTGACGACCCTCCTCGAGAACATCACGCCCATGCTGGAGAAGGGCCGTTACCCCGACAAAGCCTCCGGTCACAAGATCGCGGGCCTGCTGCGAGCGGTCGCCGACCAGCTCGACGTATAGCCCCCGTCAGGGAAACGAGAGCGCGTCCGGGCCGAGGGGCGGCAGCAGTCCCTCGGCCGCCGCGCGGGTGAGCAGGCCGCGGATCGCCGCGTAGCCGTCGTCACCGAGGTCGGCCGTGAACTCGTTGACGTACAGCCCGATGTGCTGGTCGGCGACCTTCGGGTCCATCTCCTGGGCGTGTTCCAGGACGTAGGGGCGGGAGGCCTCCGGGTCGTCCCAGGCGGCGCGCACCGAGGCGCGCGTCGCCTCGGCCAGGGCCTTCAGCCGCTCCTCGCCCAGCGACCGCTTGGCGATGATCGCGCCCAGCGGGATGGGCAGCCCCGTCGTGCTCTCCCAGTGCTCGCCCATGTCGGCGAGCTTGTGCAGCCCGTAGTTCTGGTACGTGAAACGCGCCTCGTGGATGACGAGCCCCGCGTCGACCTTCCCGTCCCGCACGGCCGGCATGATCTCGTGGAACGGCATGACCACGATCTCGCCGACGCCGCCGGGGACCGTGTCCGCGGCCCAGAGCCGGAAGAGCAGGTACGCCGTCGACTTCTCGCTGGGCACGGCGACGGTGCGGCCGGTGAGGTCGGCGTCGGCCTCGCGGGTGAGCACGAGGGGCCCACAGCCCCGCCCCAGCGCGCCTCCGCAGGGGAGCAGGGCGTACTCGTCGAGCACGTACGGCAGCACGGCGTACGACACCTTCAGCACATCGAACTCGCCACGCTCGGCCATGCCGTTGGTCACGTCGATGTCCGCGAAGGTGACGTCGAGCGCGGGCGCGCCCGGCACCCGGCCGTGCGCCCAGGCGTCGAAGACGAACGTGTCGTTCGGGCAGGGCGAGTAAGCGATCTGTAGGGGCTTGTTGGGCTCAGCGAGTGCGGTCATGTGGGTTCCCATGTGGGTTCCAACTCTCCAGTACGGGTGCGAGCTTCCCGAAAGCCTCGGCGAGAGCGGCGAGAGCGTCGCCGATGCGCCAGGCGGCGCGGTCGCGCGGGCCGACGGGGTTGGAGACCGCGCGGATCTCCAGCACGGGTACGCCGTGCGCGGCGGCCGCCTCGGCGACCCCGAATCCCTCCATCGCCTCCGCGAGGGCCCGGGGGTGCCGGGCACGCAACTCGGCGGCGCGGGCGGCGGTGCCGGTCACCGTGGAGACGGTGAGCACCGTGCCGGTACGTCCACCGGTGGCCGTCGCGAGCTCTCGTACGAGTGATTCCGGTGGACGGTGGCTGACGGTTCCGAAACCGAGCGCGGTGACCGGCACGAAGCCGTCCGCGGTGTCCGCGCCCAGATCCGCCACGGTGATCTCGTCGGCGACGACGAGCGACCCCACGGGGGCGTCCGGCTGGAAACCCCCGCCGATCCCGGCGGACACGACGAGGTCGTAGGGGGCGCCCTCGAGAGCCGCCGCGGTGAGCGCGGCGGCGGCGGAGGCAGCGGCGAGGGCGGGGCCCACACCGGCTGCGAGGAGGTCGAGGGTGGTGACCGCTTGGGCTGTGGTGGCCTCCGGTGGGGCGGCTGCCGCCGTGGTGTCGACCGCTGTGGGCAGGCGTCCCGCAGGGCGATGGGAGTCCCCCCGCTCGGGCGAAGCCGAGAGTCGGGGAGGGTGGGCACAGCCTGCAGCTCCGGAGGCCGCTTCGGAGGGGGCCAGGGACAGCGTGCGCAGAGTCACCTTCCCGGGAAGCGGGACCTCGCTGGTCGGAGCAGCAAATGCCCCAGCCACCGCGTCCCGCTCGACGGGCACCGCGGTGGCCACCAGCACCCGCAGCCCAGCAGCAGCGATCAGACGTCCTTCTTGAGCTTGAACGACCACAGCCCCGACACCGTCTTGTCGCCCTCCTTGATGGAGACGAGCGTCGAGTTACCGCTCGCCCCGTACTGCGCGTTGAAGAACACGCTGCCCGGAATCGTGCGGTACGTCTTCTTGCTCGAGTCGGTCAGCGGCTGACCGTTCATCAGGATCGTCCAGCCCTTGTCCGCGATCTTCGGGTCCACGCCGAACCGCACGGTCTCGTCGGGGTCGACCTTGATCGACTTGATGTCCTTGGACTTCAGGCACTTCGCCAGGTCCGCGGTCTTCACCACGTTCCCGTCGTTGTAGCAGTCGGTCTCGGAGCTCACCGAGTTCTTGCCGACCGTGATGGTGGCCAGCGGCGTCGGCTTGTCACAGGCGGACAGGGCGAGAAGCCCGGCGGATACGGCGCCGGCGACGGCGACGGCGCGACGGCGGCGCGCAGCTCGGTGCTCATTAGCGGCTCTGCCGCGGGGCAGGGAGGTCATGGCCGAAGGCTATCGGGCACCTCCAGCGCTCTCCCCACGTGGGGTGCTACGGCGTGCCGTACGCGGCGCTCGCCTGGCCGCGCGCTCAGGCCACCTTCGGCCGGGCCGGTCCCGGGTGCCGCGCCGCGCTCAGCAGGCCCCGCACCGTCGTCAGCCAGCCCGCGTGGTCGCGCGCTCAGGCCACCTTTGGCCGGGCCGGCCCCGGGTGCCGCCGCGCTCAGCAGGCCCCGCACCGTCGTCAGCCAGCCCGCGTGGTCGCGCGCTCAGGCCACCTTCGGCCGGGCCGGCCCCGGGTGCCGCGCCGCGCTCAGCAGCCCCCGCACCGTCGTCAGCCAGCCCGCGGCGACGATCGCGGACGCCACGGACAGCCCGAGTGTGCCGTTGAGCGGCAGCGCGATGCCGATGCCGCCGCCGATGACCCAGGCCACCTGCAGCAGCGTCTCGGAGCGGGCGAAGGCGGACGTGCGGACGAGTTCCGGCACGTCCCGCTGGATCAGCGCGTCCAGTGACAGCTTGGCGAGCGCCTGCGCGAACCCGGCGATCGCGGCGAGGCACGCCACCAGGAACGCGCCGAAGAAGATCGCCGCCGTGATCGCGGCGGCCAGCACGAACGCGACGACCGTCACGATGATGATCTCCGGCGCGCGTGATTTCAGCCATGCTCCGACCGCCGTGCCGAGCGCGTTGCCCGCGCCCGCGGAGACGCCCACTATCCCCAGCGAGACCGCCGCGCTCTCGCCGGTGAGCGGGTGCTCGCGCAGCAGGAAGGCCAGGAAGAAGATCAGGAAGCCGGAAAGGCAGCGCAGGGCGGCGTTGGCGGCGAGCGCGTGCGTGACGGCCGTACCGACGGTGCGCAGCCCGGGGCGGCGCAGCGCCTTCTTGATCACATGCGGCCCGTGCAGGTGCTCCTCGTCCGCCGCCAGCAGCGCCTTGTCCTCGCCCTTGGCCGAGTCGACCTTGGGCGGCAGGGAGAAGGACAGGAACATCCCCGCGATGAAGATCACGAACGCGCCGTAGAGCGGGTAGCGGGGGCCGAGCGCCTGGAGCCCCGCACCGATCGGCGCGGCCACTCCGGTGGCGAGGAGGCCCCCGAGGGTGACTCGGGAGTTCGCTTTCACCAGGGAGAACTTGGGCGGCAGCAGGCGGGGGACGACGGCGCTTCGTACGACTCCGTACGCCTTCGAGGCGACCAGTACGCCGAGCGCGGCGGGGTACAGCTCGATGCCGCCGGTCACTACCGCGCTGGAGAGCAGCAGGGCGAGGAAGGCGCGGGCGAGCATGGCGCCCGCCATCGCGGCGCGGCGGCCGTGCGGGAGGCGGTCGAGGAGGGGGCCGATCACCGGGGCGAGGAGGGTGAAGGGGGCCATGGTGATGGCGAGGTAGAGGGCGACCCGGCCGCGGGCCTCGTCGGTGGGGACGGAGAAGAAGACGGTGGAGGCGAGGGCTACGGTGATCATGACGTCCCCGGCGCCGTTCACCGCGTGCAGCTCGATCAGCTTGCCGAGGCCCGACTCGCCCGCTCCGTGGGCGTGGGTCGCCTTGCGGATGCCGCGTGCCGTTCCCGTCACGGGGAAGTGCAGGGCGCGGCCTACCGCACGGACGGACCCGGTCACCCGGCCCGATCCGCCACTCCGGCTGCTGCCCCTGGCGCCATCGAATCCGGTTGCGCCCTGGGGCGACCTTGCGGCTGCCACCCCGTCATAGTGCCCCGAGTTGGGGGTTCGTAGTGCGGTTACCGCGCGTATGGGGGCCGTTTCGCCTTCCGCCGGGGGGTGGGGCGGGGCCGCGCCGGTACATCCGCCCGCATCCGGACGGATCGGCTGTGGGCTGGAGGGTGCTGTCTTCTTTGGATCCGTCCGGATGCGGGCATTCG
>NZ_JBEZKJ010000138.1:0-17107 GCF_040651675.1 Streptomyces sp. NPDC048415
CGCCGGTCCCACCCCCCCGCCACCCCCCCCCCCCCCCCCGGCCCCCCCCCCGCGCCCCCCCCCGCGACCGCAAGGCATTTCACCTCAGTCCAGGGTGAGCTGTTCGTGCTCGGGCAAGTCGTAGTGGGTGATTCGGCCGGCCAGCGTCTCGTCGAACTCCCTCATCTCCTGGGCGTTGCGCACGAGGACGCGGTGGTACGCCAGCTGCGGTGAAAGGGAGACCAGCTCCGGGCACGGGCGCACGATCCCGTACAGCGCGTGATGCCGACCGCGCGAGTTCACGGGCACCCCGTAAGCGAAGTGGACGGCCATGCCCGGCTTCTCGGGAATCTCCACCCGCAGCTGCTCCTCACGCCAGGCCCGTTCGGCCACCGCGGCGAACAGCTCTTCCATCTGCTTGCGGGACAGCCGGCCCCACCAGGCCGTCGCCGTCTCCAGGGCCTTTCGCTCCTTCTCTTCCTGCACAGCCTGTTCGCGCGCACGGCGGGCCTCCTCCTCAGCCCGCTGCTGGCGCCTCAGGCCGACCTGGTCGAACGCGCGGCGTGCCGGGCCGCTTTCGGCGGCGCAGAACCTTCGGGCCTCGGTACGGCGACGCAGCCGCAGGATGACGATGACGGCCAGCAGTACGGCAACGTTGATCGTCAGCACTTTCCCGGACCTCCCCCACAAGCCACAACCGCCCGCTCGCGGAGCGAAGGGCCCCTCGCACCGACGCTCGTGTCTATCCCGGCCCCGGGAGGCGCCATGCCCCGGTTTTCCATAATTGGCGGCAAAGCGTACCGACCTGGCCAGATCCAGGGGCGTGCCCTGCATGGGAAAGCCCGGCTGGTCGGGGAAGCCAGCCGAGGCGGTCAAGGGCGTGGCGGCTCTGTACGCGACAGGGAGCAGCGATTCGACAGCAGCTTCGGAGGCACTGCAGCGGCGGGTGCTCGCCGGATGTTCACGATGCCGGACAGCAGCGCGGGGCATCCAGGAAACGACGAATGGGGTCCAGCCGTCTGCGACTCGTGACGGGCGGGGACAAAGACGCTGGCTACGGGGACAAGTGGTCTGTGGTGGCCGCGCCGTTGTCGGCGGAACTGCACTCAACCACGACCGCCTCCAGCAGTCGTGAACCGCCCTTGCGGCTGCCGCGAGTCGTGAATGAAGCCAGTGCTACCTCTTGGGTATCGTGGCTAAGAGGACGTACTCATTCCGGTCGCCTTTCGCCGCCTGCCCTCCCCGTCGATTTCTCGCAGGTCCGCTGTTGGTCGGCGGCTCGACCTCAGCTTTCCGACCGGACCCCGGAATCCGGACCAGCGTGGCGTTCTGGATATCTTCGAAAGGAACCGCACCATGCCCTTCGTCACTGCCAAAGACGGTACAGAGATCTTCTACAAGGACTGGGGATCGGGTCAGCCGGTCGTGTTCTCGCACGGCTGGCCATTGACCGCCGACGCGTGGGACCCCCAGCTGAAACTGATGGCGGACAACGGGTTCCGGGCGATCGCCCACGACCGGCGCGGGGGCGGACGCTCCGGTCAGACCTGGGACGGGAACAACCTCGACACGTACGCCGACGACCTGGCATCGCTCATCGAAACGCTCGACCTGCGCGATGCCATCCTGGTCGGACACTCGACCGGCGGCGGCGAGGTCGCACGCTACATCGGCAGGCACGGCTCCGGCCGGGTCGCCAAAGCCGTACTGCTCAGCGCGATCGCGCCGCTGATGCTCAAAACCGAAGCGAACCCCGAAGGACTGCCAATCGAGGTCTTCGAAGAGATCCGAGCGGGCGTCGCAGAGGACCGTTCACAGTTCTACAAGGACCTCAGCGCAGCGTTCTACGGCGCCAACCGCGAGGGTTCGACCGTCACCCAGGGAACCCGCGACGAGTTCTGGCTCTGGTCGATGTCGGTGGGCATCAAGGGCGCCTATGACTGCATCAAGGCGTTCTCCGAGACAGACCTCACCGAGGACTTGAAGAAGTTCGACGTTCCCACCCTGATCGCACACGGCGACGACGACCAGATCGTTCCCATCGTGGCCGCCGGCAACAAGTCTTCGAAGCTGGTCAAGGACGCGACCTTCAAGGTCTACCCGGGCGCCCCACACGGCCTGTCGATGATCCCCAGGTTCGCCGAACAGTTCAACGAGGACCTGCTGGCCTTCGCACGCAGTTAAGCTCCCGCAAGCGCGGGGCGGTGATCCCTGTGCCGGCGGGCCGGCGGGGTCAGCGGCTGCGTCGAGGAAGAAGCGGCGGCAGGCCACCCGACAGAGCCCGGGGCGCGAGCCCGTCCTCGGTTCAGCTCTTCAGGGCCTGCGCGAGCTCCCATTACCGTCCGGGTGGTCGGGCACAGCGAGTCTGCGGAGCTGGTGCGGACGATCCACGGGGCGCCCCTGGAACAGAACACCCCAGTGCAGATGTGCTCTGCGCCGGACAACCCCTCTTTCTCCCCGATCGCGCGGCAGTGCGAGCCCGGCTATGTGTATAGCAGCACGGAGATCACCATCCGCCCGGAGACACTCCTGATGCTGTACACGGACGGAATCGTCAACTCCCCCACCGGCGACCCGGTGGCCGACGCACGCAGCCTTCTCGCTTCAGCCGACAGAGTAGAAGCGCGTTCCCTGCACAAGATTGCGGACTTGCTCGTCACGGGTGCGTCGAAGCACCTCGAGCGCCGACTGGACGACATGGCACCCCTGTTCGCTCTTTACGAGGGAAATCCTCTCGGCTCGGTCCGCAGGGTCGACCGGATGGCCATACGGAGGCACGACATCCAGGGCGTGAGGTCCGTACGGAGGTTCGTTAGAAGTTACCTGCTCAGACGGGACCTGCAGAGACTTGTCGACGACATGGAAGTGATGGCTTCCAAAATCGTCACCAATGCGCTCATTCACGCCGACAGTGATGTCGAGGTGTGGCTACGTGAATACCCCGACCGCATTCATTTCGAGGTCCGTGACACCGATGCCAAGCCTCCAGTGCCGACATCCATCACCGACTCCGACGAGGCGAACGCCGTGGCGGAGCACGGGATGGGGCTGAGCATTGTGGAAATCCTTTCCTCCGCGTGGGGCAATTCTCCCCACGGCCGGGGAAAGACAGTGTGGCTCGACGTCCCCAAATAAGAGCGACCGGCAATTGGATCACTTGAGGCGCCGGGTGGTGGGGCGGCCGTCCCAGCGATAGCGGCTCGTCGCTCGGCGGATCAGCATACGGAGCGTGACGAGAGCGGCGGCGAGGTAGAGGTAGAAGTCCACGACGCTGTCGCTCGTCTCCGTGCAACGCCGGGGCTTGCCGTAGTCGTTCATCCACGAGTGGGTGCGCTCGACCACCCAGCGCTTGCCAGCCTGGATCGGGGCCGGTACGCCCTTGCGCGCGATCTCGGCTGTGAACCCCAACTCGGCTATCAGCGCACGGGACTTTGCGCTGTCGTAGCCGCGGTCGAGGTTGACGTTGACCGTTCCCGGCAGTGCACCGACCTGCTTGTACGCGCGTACGTCAGATGCGTGTGGTGTGCCGGTCCAGGAGGGCCCGCAGCCGGTCGACGTCGTCGGCCGTGCTCAGCCCGTGCTTGGGCAGGACCTCGAGGCACATGATGTTGGGGTCCCGGCTGAGCAGGACGAAGTGGCCGCGCGTCTCCCGGTAGCCCCGGAGAACCGACCACTTCTGGATGAGCGTGCTGTGATCGCTGCTGGTGGTGATCGCGGCCGGGGACACGGTGGTGCGGTACTCGCCCTGCCATCCGACGATCCGCTGCACCTGAGCGGCCTGCAGCCGCGGATAGCCACCCACCACCAGGACGACGAACAGAAACAGAACGGTAGAGACCACGTCGGCACTCCCCCGGTTTATGGTGCCCACCAGCCACTGCCCCACCCACAGTGCGAGGAACACGCTCCGCAGCAGCAGCCCCCACCGCTTGATCCGCTTCCGAACCCGCAGACCGACCAGTGTGTCGGCGGGCTGCGGGCGGTACACCAGCTGCACCGCCGCTTCGTCCACGACATCGGCGGCGACTTCCGCGCTGTTGTTGGTGAATTCGCGGCCCTCAGCCATGGTCCCTCCCCGGTAAGACGACCCGCGGATCCTACCGGCCCCTCAATGCCGGGGCGGACGGCCGCCGTGGCGGGGCAGGCGGCGGTCGAGTATGCCGCGCAGCCGGTCGGTGTCGGCCCGGCCCAGGGCGCGCTTCGGCAGGTGCTAGACAACCACCGAGTACGGGGCCGAGGACAGCAGGACGAATCCGGCAGCGGTCTCCACGTACCCGCCGAAGGGCTGCCAGCCCCGGCGGGTCTCCATGTGCGGGCCCGTGAAGCGCACTGCCTCGTCGGAGTCGGCGACGGTCACGGTCCAGGGCCGAGCGGGGCACTCATCCTGGCGTGCCGCGCGGCCAGGACGCCTGTGCGGGCGGCGAGCCCGAACGGGCCCCGAAGGCGAAGCCCGCGGCGAGGAAGTCGTCGGCGAGCAGCCACACCGCCACCGCGAAGAACATGAAGATCGGCGAGTTCTTCAGCCAGCCCTACGAGGCGCGTCACTGCAGCGTATCTGGTGGTCGTCGACGTGTTGTCGTTCACGGCTCGGTGGAAGTGGAGTCCGGAACGCGGGGCTTCCGAGCGATGCCCGGCGGGCAGCCTGCGCCCCGCGCAGGAGGACCTCGTCGGCCGCGACCGACGGGCAGGCCAACGCCACCATCGCCCGCGAGCTGCGTGTGCACTATGTGGAGGGACTGATGCACCCCGGCAGTCCCAGGGTGCTCGTCTGTTGCACCCGACCGGAACCGGGAGGATCGTAATTCATGGGCACGGGCGCAGCCGGCAAGTTGCCGCACGCCGGACAAGGCCCCCAGCGCAGAGCGGCAAACCATCCCAATGCCCTCTGCCGAGCTGGTCACGTTCTCTGGGGAGGGTGTACTCAATGACCCAGTACGGCCTGCCGGAATCGGTTGAAGCGTGCCTGTTCGATCTGGACGGTGTCATCACGAAGACGGCCGTCATACATGCGGCTGCCTGGAAGCAGACGTTCGACGACTTCCTCCTCCGGCACGACGGATCCGGCTTCACGCCGTTCGACGCCACCCAGGACTATGACGAGTACGTGGACGGAAGGCCGCGCACCGACGGGGTGCGCAGCTTCCTCGCCTCGCGCGGTATCAAGCTCCCCGAGGGCTCCCCGGACGACGAGGGGGATACGGTGCAGGGTCTAGGGAATCGCAAGAACGATCTGTTGCTGGAGAAGATCCGCACGAAAGGTGCCGAATCGTACCCGGGCACCATGCGCTATATCCGGACGGTCCGGCAGCACGGCCTGAAGACAGGCGTTGTGTCCTCCAGCGCGAATTGCCGGGAGATCCTGGTGTCGGTGGGGGCCGAAGCGCTGTTTGACGTTCGCATCGACGGGCTGGTGGCCGCGGAGCGCGGGCTTCCCGGCAAACCGCATCCCGATACGTTCCTGGCCGCCGCCCATGACCTGGGCGTCACAGCCCGGGTGTCGGCTGTTTTCGAGGACGCACTCGCCGGGATGGACGCCGGCCGGTCGGGCCACTTCGGCTATGTCGTAGGGGTCGACCGGGTCGGCCAGGCGGACGCCCTGCGCGCCCACGGCGCTGACATCGTCGTACAGGACCTCGCGGAGCTGGAGCGCCGGGGATGATCACAGACACTTGTTTCGCCGTCGATCCCTGGGCCCTGAAGGAAACGCCTCTCAACTTGGATCTGCTGCCACAGAGCGAATCGGTCTTCGCGCTCTCCAACGGTCATGTCGGCTGGCGCGGAAACCTGGACGAGGGCGAGCCTCACGGGCTGCCCGGCTCCTACCTCAACGGCTTTCACGAGTTGCACCCGTTGCCCTACGCGGAAGGAGGGTACGGCTACCCCGAGTCCGGCCAGACCGCGATCAACGTCACCAACGGCAAAATTCTGCGGTTGCTGGTCGACGACGAGCCCTTCGACCTGCGCTACGGCAGGCTCCGCGCTCACGAGCGTGTGCTGGACCTGCGTGCCGGTCTTCTCCACCGCAGCTGTACGTGGACCTCGCCGGCGGGCCGCACGGTCCGGGTGCGCTCCACTCGGATGGTCTCCTTCACTCAGCGCTCCATCGCCGCCGTCGCCTACGAAGTCGAAGCCGTCGACACCCCAGTGCGCATCGTGGTGCAGTCCGAACTCGTCGCCAACGAACAACTTCCCGCAGTCGCAGGCGATCCCCGCGCCGCTGCGGCCCTGGAGTCACCACTTGATGCGGAAGAGAACCAAGCGCTGGGAAGCCGTCTGAGTCTGATCCACTGCACGCGCAACAGCAAGCTGCGGGTCGCGGCCGCAGCCGACCACACCGTGCGGGGGCCCGTGCAGACGCAGACCAGTGTCGAGAGCAACGACGATGTCGCGCGCCTGACGGTCACATCGCTGCTGACCCCCGGCCAGAAGCTGAGGATCAACAAGCTGGTCGCCTACGGCTGGTCACGCATCCGTTCCTTGCCCGCCGTACGGGACCAGGTGGAAGCCGCGCTCGCAGCAGCCGGCAGCACCGGCTGGCAAGGACTGGTGGACGAGCAGCGGCACTACCTGGACGAGTTCTGGGCACGCTCCGATGTCGAAATTGACGGAGACGAGGAAATCCAGCAAGCCGTGCGGTTCGCGCTGTTCCACGTGCTGCAAGCCGGCGCACGCGCCGAGCAGCGGGCCATCCCCGCCAAGGGGCTGACCGGCACCGGCTACGACGGCCACTCATTCTGGGACACCGAGACCTTCGTCCTGCCGCTGCTCACCTATACCTCGCCCGGAGCCGTCGCCGAGGCGCTGCGCTGGCGGCAAAGCACCCTGCCAGCGGCCCGGGACCGGGCGCGGCAGCTCGGGCTGCGCGGAGCAGCATTCCCATGGCGGACTATCGACGGCTCGGAGTGCACCGCCTACTGGCCGGCCGGCACTGCCGCGTTCCATGTCAACGCCGATATCGCGGACGCCGTCATCCGCTACGTCTCCGCCACCGGCGACCAGGATTTCGAGCAGAGCAGTGGGGTGCAGCTCCTCGTGGAGACGGCCCGGCTGTGGATGTCGCTGGGCCATCACGACCACCGCGGCACCTTCCACATCGACGGCGTAACCGGTCCGGACGAGTACAGCGCGGTCACCGACGACAACGCCTACACCAACCTCATGGCCGCCAAGAACCTGCGCGGAGCGGCCGACAGCGCCGAACGCCACCCCCACCAGGCGGCGGCTCTTGGCGTGGATGACGAGGAGACAGCAGCCTGGCGCGACGCCGCGGAAGCCATGCACCTGCCCTACAACGACGAACTGCAGGTGCACGAGCAGCATGCGGGGTTCACCCGCCACCAGCCGTGGGATTTCGCCGCCACCCGGCCCGACCAGTACCCCTTGCTGCTGCACTTCCCCTACTTTGACATCTACCGCAAGCAGGTGGTGAAGCAGGCGGACCTGGTACTGGCCATGTACACGTGCGACCAGTCTTTCGACGCCGAGCAAAAGGCCCGCAATTTCGCCTACTACGAACCGCTGACGGTCCGCGACTCGTCACTGTCCGCATGCTGCCAAGCGGTCATAGCGGCGGAGGTCTGCCATGAACACCTGGCCTACGACTATGTCGTAGAAGCGGCACTGATGGACCTGAATGACCTGGAGAACAACACTCGGGACGGGCTGCACATCGCCTCACTGGCCGGAACGTGGATGGCCCTGGTATGCGGCTTCGGAGGCATGCGCCACACCGGCGACACGCTATCGTTCACGCCCCGACTACCCGAGAATCTCAGCCGGCTCACCTTCCACATGGGGATCTGGGGCCGCCGCCTGCGCGTCGAGATCAAGACAGGGACCGTCACCTACACCCTGCTGGCCGGCACAACGATGACAGTCCGACACCACGGCGAAGCACTCACCCTCACCGTCGGCTCCCCTGCGAGCCGCCCCGTCCCCGACTCAACCGTGCGCCCAACCCCCGAACAGCCGCAGGGCCGCCGCCCCGGTCACCCCCGGCAGCAACGCGGAGGGCAGTGACAGTCGGGCGCCGACACACAGCCAAACGACTCCTCGAACTCACTGCGCAGGACGCGATCTCGGAGTAGAAGTTTGGCCTAGGTCGTCGGGCTGATCTACGTCGTCGCCCAGGTGATCCCGTCCGCTCCCCTTGGGTCCTCCTGACCTACCTGCCCGAACGCTTCCCGGCGTCCGGCCGCGCCAGCGGCTACAGCATCGGGTACATGTTCGGCCTGATCCTGCCCGGCCTCTACACCTTCTGGCTGCTCTGGCTGAGCCACCTGATGCCGTACCGGTTCACGCCGATCGTGCTCATCGTCTTCGGCGGACTGCTGATGTTCCTGGCGGTGCGGCGGGGCCCGGAGACCAATCGCAAAGCCGCCGCCGAGTCGCCGGCCCCGGTCCTGGAGGTGACCGGATCATCCTTGCCGACGACGAGAAGGCGATGCGGGACGGCGCCGAAGGACCGGCCGTCGCCGCGGCCATCTAGGGGTCCCGGAGTCGCTCGGAAGGCTTGCTACCGACAACGGTCGGCTGGCCGACGGCAGCGCCCTGATCTGCTGCTCGCGGCCTCCTGCGGCCGTCGTCGCGGACCTGCGACCGCTAGGGCGAACACCTGGTTAGTCCTGGAGGGCGGCGAAGAGAAGATTCAGTGGACCAGGCATACGGCAATTGCCCCAAATACATCCAGAGCCGCGAACCGCAGGAGGCAGCACCTGCGCCCAGGAAGCCCCAAGTGTCGGAGGGCAGCGACTGCTCCCGGAGCAGCGCCGGATGATTGATACCGCGGACACGTTCTTCATTGAGGTCTTCTCGGCAATGTGACGGTTGCGGTGTGTGACGGGGTGCGGGTGCCCGCTCGCGGCCTAGTTCTGCGGTGCCAAGGTGCGTAGGACGTCGAACTCGTTGCCCTCGGGGTCTGCCATGACCACCCAGTTTCGGTCTGAGCCCTGGCCCACATCCGTCTTGGTGGCGCCGAGGTCGAGCAGTCTGGTCACCTCGTCCTCGGTGCTGCCGTCGATCGGGCTGACGTCGAGGTGAAGCCGGTTCTTCACGGTCTTGCCCTCGGGTACCTGGATGAACAGCAGGGTGGGCGGCATCTGGCGGGCCCGAACATCCTCGACGGTCGGCACCCAGGAGCCGATCTCGACCTTGCCCTCGCTCCGGTCGATCACCTTGAAGTCCAGGGCCTCGCACCAGAAGGCCGCGAGCCTCTCCGGATCGTGGCAGTCAACGGCTAACTCGGTGAACCTACTTGTCATGACTCTCCCAGATAGTGCGGACGGGGCTCAGAGTATTGGCTGGGCCGCCCGTCCGGCAGATCCGCGATCTTCCTGACTGACTAGGGCTCTGCCATCAGACGGGCTTGACCCGGCATCAGATACGCGAGAAGCCCCTGGTAGGAACAGGTCTGCGAAGATCACGTTCCGGAACCCAGAGGCTTCACGCGTTGACCAGTATCACCTCCACCGCAACACTCGACGTCGGCAGGGAAACCGCTGAGACTCTCGCCCGGCTCTTGCGCGAGCACCGCGAACGGCTCGGTACCCGCAAGGGAACCCGCGCTCTGGCGTCTTCAAGCAGGGTGTCCTGGTGCTGCGGTGGTTCGTCGACGGGACCCGGCTGGCCCAACTCGCCCGGGACAACGGGGTTTCGGTACCCACCGCGTACCGCTACTTGCACGAGGGGCTGACCGTGCTCGCCGACCACGCCCCGGATCTGTCCACCGCGCTGGAACGGGCGGCGGCCGCCGGCCACACCCATCTCAACCTGGACGGCACCGTCATCCGTACCGACCGCGTCGCCGCCCCCGGCCCCAACGGCGCCGATCTCTGGTGGTCCGGGAAGCAAAAGCACCACGGCGGCAATGTCCAGGTCATCTCCGCCCCCGACGGCTGGCCGATCTGGCTCTCCCCGGTCCGCCCCGGCCGCGAGCATGACACCACCTGCGCCCGCACCCACGGCCTGGTCGACGCCCTCAACCGGCTCGCCTCCACCCTGGACATTCCCACCCTGACCGACCTCGGCTACGAGAACGCCGGCGACGGCTTCCGCCACCGGTCAAGAAGCCCAAAGGCGGCGAACTCGACGACGCCCAGCAGGCGTCCATGCGGTCGCCGAGCGGGCCAACGCCCTGCTCAAGGTCACCTTCAGGGCCCTCCGCCGGGTCAGCCTCGACCCCAGCGGCATCACTCGGATCGCCCGAGCCGCCCTCGTCCTGCTCCAGCTGGAGCACGGCCGCACCACCTGAACCAAGATCACGAACCGTCACGAGACGTTACCGAGATGGGGCCGGCTAGTGCATCAGCTCGGAGTGGGGGTGCTCTGGCGCTGCCGGACAGACGTAGAGCTGCTGGTCGTAGCCGCTGCCGATCTGGACGGCGGTCGGTTGCCTTGGAACAGGGTTGGTGCCGAGGGGCGCGACGCGGGCATCGCGGGGGACGCGACCGCGGTCGTGCACCTCAATGCCTTGGGCGCGGAAGAAGTCGATCACGGCCTGACCCTCCGGCCCAGTGTGGCTGGAGGACGGACTGGTGTGTTCTCGGTCTTCGCAAACTTCGTTCGGGAGCCAGCTGCTGTCGTCGTCGCCCTCGAACGTGGCGATGGTCAGTAGGGCATCCATGTCGCTGCCGCAGGCAGGGCAGAGCCGGGGGGTGGGGTCGGTGGCGCCCCAGCGAGGCCAGCCGCCGACTTTCCAGCCGGGTGCGCCGGCCAACTCACGGTCGTAGAACTCCTCCGGGGACGACGCGTAGTCGTCCACATCCGTGACGGCTGCCTGCCATTCGCTCCAGGTCCCGAGCTGCTCCTGGAATTCCTTGCTCAACTCCAGGTGATCGGGGTATTCGGTGACCTGCTCTGGGTTGAGCAGACACGGCTCGGGCAGGTAGTTGTCGAACTGCATCGCGGGCGGTTCGGGGGGCGTGGTGAGGATGTCGGTGAGCGTGGCTGCCGACCGCCAGAACAGCGCGGTCCTGGGCATGATCGGGTGATCGAAGGGGCACCACAGGACTTGGAGCAGGTCTGCTCCTTCAGGCGCGTGCAGATCGGGCACGTCCCGCAGGTACAACTGTGCGACCGGCAGCATCGCTATGGACCCCTCATACGGTGCGATGGCCACCCTCAGCGGAAACTTCCGAGGAGGGCGGATTCGCTCCAGGGCCTCTCGCTCCTGCGGGGTCAGGCCCCTGCCGCGCGAGGCGGCACGGATCTGCCGTTCCAACCTCACGTCCGCTGGGGACAGAGCCTCGTTCATTCCGTCCACCACATGAGGTCCGTCGCAGTGCGGCCACGGCTCGTCGGCGGGCCATAGCAGCGGTCCGCCGATGGAACTGTCCTGCGGTGACGGAGACCCGGGGCGGGGGTGCAACCGAGTCGCCGTGCGCGCCAGCGGCGCCAGCTGAGGGAAGACCGCGATGACGTCGAACGGCCGCGGTGGAGTGGTCGGAGTGCTGTTCATAGCCGCGATCTTGCCAACTCACTCTGACAACGCTCGCAGCCACCTCGGAGCAACCTCTCCCCAGGCGAAACCTTGCAGGTCGACCTGCACCTCTGAGTTACTCGGGCGCCCGGTGCCGCTGGCGGAGGACCTGGTCGTCGTTCCGCTCTTCGCCCGCACTTTCCGCGGCGGCAGCCGGGGACAGCCGTTCGTCTTCGCCCTCGTCAACGACCAGGGCGAGATGACGGGACGTCTGCACGGCATGCACGAGTGGCGGGACAGCCCCTTCACCGGCTTCTGCTTCACCGTGGCAGCCGACCCCCACCGTCACCGCGCCTTCCACCTCAACCGCTACGGCCTGTTCGCGTGGAACGTCGGCGGGCAGCTGCGCGCCCGCCTCGACACCGAAGCGAAGGCCTTCAAGCCGCTGACCCACTTCACCCTCACGGCCTGCTCCCCGGACGGCCACCTGCTGCTCGTCCACAACAAGCAGCACCTGGTGCTGCGCGTGCCCGCCCCGGACGACCTCGGCGACCTCGCATCGGTCGTGGAGACGGCGCTGCGCACCTACGCCAAGCAGCGCACCGCGCTGAAGAAGAAGTGGGCGCCGGTGAACTGGCACTGGGTCAATTCCCCACCCAGAACGTCGCGTAATGGGCCAGGGGGACGCTGACGCCGTGACCGTCGAGGACCTGGGGACGGTGACCGCGCGTCGAGATCCCCAGGGCGCCAGAGGTTCCCAGGCCGCCCGATAGCCAGACCGTCGTTCAGGCTGGTCAGGGCTGTCCAGGGCGGCCGCAAGCCCAGCGCGGAGCGCCGCCGAAGGCGCCCTCGACCGACCGGAGCAGCCGCACACTCAGTCGTCGGGCGGCCCGTCACGGCCTCAGCCCACCTTGGTCGGAGCACATGATCAGACGAAGGCCGCCCCCCACGTCCGGCGAACCCTCAGGTGAGCGACCCAGTTCGAGACACCATTCGATGCCGGAAGACAACAAACAAGAAGCGGCGTCCGCCCCACTCCTCGTCCTGCGGGGGTGCACAAGCTCCTCTCCGGCCGCGCAGGCAGTGGTGCGGGAGCACTCCGCAGAGACTGAGAGGCAACTTCACGTCACCACAGGGGGGTTGTATGAGCACGGACAGCCGGATAGGACTGTCCGCGTGACTGATCAACGCAGCTTCGCCCGTACCGTCATCGCGCTCTCCCTGGCCGTGATCGCCTGTTGTGCGCTCACTTTCACCATCATGCTGCTGGCCGGGAGTCCCGCCGTGCAGCCGCAGCGCGTCCTGGATCAGGACGCGCTGGCGCGGGCGGTGCTCAACAACGTCAAATCCGCCGACTTCGCCAAGCCCCCGACCATCGACGATGTCAGCTGCCCCGCTTCCATCCCCGTCGAGGCGGGCCGGGAGTTCGAGTGCAACGTCGTCGGCGTCGGCGACGGCAACAGCAGCGGCCACGCCTGGGTCAAGGTGAAGATCAAGGACGATCAGGGCGACCTGTCACTGGGCTGAGGAACGGCAGAGCGAGCGGGACGGCAGCCGTGACATCGGGGCCGTCCCGGCCCCTGCTGGCGACAGTAGTGGACCACCTATAGCCCCAGGCCAGGGGCAAGACCGTCAAACGCCCCGAGACTCTCAAGGCCATCGGCAAACCCGGAAGATCTTGGTAGATAAAAAAACAAGCTTAGATCGAGGAGCCCCGGTTGCGGTTGGCGAAGGGGAGCGCTCCGTGAAGCGCGGTGAACTCCGCGATCAGCTCCGCCTCGGCTTGGCCGGCGGGCGGATCGGCCACGGTGCGCCAGGCGACCAGGAGCGTGTCGGAGTCGGCGAGCTGCCAGATGTACTCGCCGCCGCTGTGCCCGGCGTTGCGCCCCTGGCCCTGGCGGCGGTAGGCGTTGAGCCGCTTGCTCAGCCCTTGGCGGCCAGCGGCCTTGCCGACGTACACCACTGTGGCGCCGGGCACCCAGGCGCTGTTGAGGGCGGCGGTCGTCGTGGTGGGGTCGTGGCCCTTGCGGTGGCCGGCGGGGCTGCGTGTGAGGAAGACCGGGGGTGAGGCGGAGGGACGCAGCACGACGTAGATGCCCTTCCCGGCGGGGACGGTGCTGTGGGGGAGATCGGCGAACGGCACGAAGCCGTCAAAGCCGCGCTCGGCCAGCGTCGCGCGCGTCAGGGGGCGGGCGGGTCGGCCCGTTGAGGCCCCCGCGGTGCCGTTCGCGGCAGGTTCGGGCTCGGGCCTCATCGTGCGTCTACCTCCGGGGTGGAGCGGCCGGCCCGCGGCTCGCGGAGGTCGGGGATGTGGTTGTAGAGCGTGCCAGGGCCGACCCGAGGAGCTTGCCGATCGAGGTGATCGAGTGCTCGGGCTTGGGCTTGGGCAGCAGGTCTCGTGCAGCGCGGAGAATGTCGGTGTTGACGACGGTGGGCTGGCCGCCGACCCGTCTGCGGGCGGCGGCCCGGCCCTTGCGAGGGGCCGGAGATGATCGATTAGGCGAGTCCACCAGACCAAGGCCGGGGTACCGAACTCACGACTCGGTTTCCCTCGCCTGCAAACTGGCCTCGGCATCGGCGACGACCCGCCCCGATTCCTCGGTCATCCGTCCGTCCGCGTCGATGATCGGACAGTTCATGACCATGACGGCGAGGCCGTCGAGATCGACCATCGCCGCCACCTCGGCGCGCTGACGGGAGTCGTACTGGGTGAAGTCGTCGCACGCTTCGACCAGCGTGGTGAATGACGGGAGCCGTCTCACCAGCTCGGACCGGAGGTCCTGCAGGACGCGCTGCATGTCCTTGCTGCGCTCATGCAGCGCGGGCGCCTCGTCCTGCCTCATCTTCGTCTTCGTCTCACGCCGATCCAGGTCTCGTGTCTTCTTCTGCCGGCTGTCTTCGAGCGCCTGGATCTGCCACTTCGCGATGACTTTTTGCGTGAGGTTGGCCGAATCTGTTTCGATCTTGTCCAGCATCCTTTTCCCGGCCGCCCTCCCGCCTCCGCCCGCGGCAATAGGCCCGCGGCCAAACCACGCTTCCACGGCGTTGCGGGCCGCCGCCCCGTGCAGCGTCTTGATCGCCCTGCCGGTGGAGGCGGAGCAGAAGGTTTGCACCGCGCGATAGGGGCCTGCCTTGGCAGCGTGACCAACGACGAGCGGGACGGCTACCAGGAGCGCGCCGCCTGCCAGCACGCGGACGGCGGGCGGCACGGCAATCTTGCGCGGCCGCCGAGGCTCGATGCCCACCTCGTCGCCGACGGTTGGCATCTCGACCGCGGCCAGCTCGACCAGATCGACGTGCTTGAGACGCTGATAGACGTCACGGAAGGGGACGAGGGCCTCGTCGTAGAGCGTCTGCCGTGCCTGAGGCGCGTGCGGCGTCGAGGCGGGTGAAGCGTTCGAAAATTCATCGTCGGCCTTCGGACGGGATACCACGGACGGGTGCATAGCCCATCTGCGCCGCGAGCACGGCGCGCAGCAGCAGGACGATGAGTCGGTCACCACCGAAAGAGGTGGGACGCCTGGCCCATCGAAGGAGACCGAATGAAGCGTCTGCTGACTGCGTTGGGGGCGTTGCTTGTGCTGGTGGTCGGCGAGATGACCGCGCCGACGGCACAGGCGGATGCGGCTGTCTTCCCGCTGTCCGGCTACGAGGTGGTCAGCGCCACCGTGCCGGTGGCTGCGGGAGCCACCGGAGCTACGGGGGTGGACTGCCCCGAGGGCAAGAGGCCGGTCGGTGGCGGAGTCCATACGGGGAACGACGACATGAGGCTGATCGAGTCGTTCCCCTTGGGAGGGGCCGGCGACGTGACCGGCTGGCTGGGAGCTGTGTTCAACGGCGGCACCGACTCCGTGTTGGACGTGTACGCGGTCTGCGCGCGCGTCAGCCCTGAGGCGGACTATGAGGCGGTCGGAGTCACCAACGTGCCGGTGGCTGTCGGAACCACGGGAAGCGCGGCCATGCGCTGTCCCGCGGGCAAGAGGCCACTCGGCGGCGGGGTATATACCGGCGACGACGACATGAGGGTGGTCGAATCGTTCCCCACGAGCTCGCGCCGTTGGGCGGGAGCCGTGTTCAACGGCAGCGGCTTTGAGTCGGTCATGGACGTGTACGTGATCTGCGCGCGCGTCAGCCCTGGGGAAGGCTATGAGGTGGCCGGGGTCGGCAACGTGCCGGTGGCCGTCGGAACCACCGCGAGCGCGGCCGTGGACTGTCCCGCGGGCAAGAGGCCGCTCGGCGGCGGAGTCAGCGCGGGCAGCGACGACCTGAGGTTGGTCGAGACGTTCCCCCTGGGAGCGCCCCTTTCCCCGACCGGCTGGACGGGCACCGTATTCAACGGCGGCGACGCTTCGACCACCTTCGACGTGTACGCGGTCTGCGCGCCCGTCCCCACGGAGTGAGCCCGTTCCCTGATCCCTCAACCATCTGCCGCGACAAGGGCCTTGTCGCGGCGGATGGTTTTGCGCATGTCGATGCGAGGTGTCCGGCGTCTGTTCGGGGCGCCGGGCGGTCGGCCGGGGCCGGGGCGGCGGGGTTTCGGTGCTCACCGTTCAACCCACGGCTGGGAGACGTTGCCTCCCGGCCGCAACGGCAACACTGGGCAGCCTCCCCGCCTCACTCAGCTTGTCGTTTGACTGCTGGCTCAGTCGTCTCTGTTGGCCGGAGGAAGCTGTTCCCTGATGAGCACTGGATCTTCAAGATTCAGCGGGGTCGCGACCGTATCTTTGCGCATGGCTTGTCGCAGCTGCCACAGCGCGGACGCGTAGCGGGCATACGCCTCTCGGTAGGTTTCCGCTTCGGTGGTTCCACCCGATCCGATGAGGTCACGGATGGTTAGTAGCTGTTGTCGTTCCGATCTTGAGGGGTGTGTGTCGAAGGGGAGTCTCGATCGGGTGATCGCAGCTGGTCGCGGGCATGAAGGCAGGGCCTCTTGGTAGCTCGGGGTTGCGAAGCCAACCGAGATCCAGGAGGCCCTGTTGCCGCAGTTGTACGTGCTCGCGCCGGTGGAGTTCAACTCGGCTGCACCGACGTGTGATTGTGTCGCTCACCGGTTCGGAAACGCGGCCGATCACCCGGAACGTGTTCGGCGGTATCCCTCGGACATGACGGACGCGGAGTGGGCCCAGGTCCGGCCGCTGCTGCCGGTGCCCGGCTGGTTGCGTGGCCGATGAGCGCCCTCCACGGCCCCGGCCTCGATCACCGCCAGGAGGTGCTGCACCTCCTCCGGCCTTGCGCCCGCGGCTTCCAGGAGATCGGACACACGACGCCGTGCGCCCGCGGCTGCCTCCGCGTGCACGGTGATCAGCGGTAACGTAGGCCGTTCAGGATTGGTGCTCATGCACGGTTCCCTTCTGGGTGTTATCTGAGTTCAACGGAGTAGCTGCCTCCGTCGAACTCCCATCCGTCGGTGCCCTCACCGATGTCCGCCACGATGACGTCGTCGGTGAAGTGGTCCTCGAACTCGTCGTCGGTGAGGTCGCCGGCCAACCAGAGGTTCTCGATCGCGTCCCAGTCACCTCGGCTCCCGTCGATCCGCAGGGGCGCGGCATCGCGTGTTCCGCGCTGGCGCCGGTCGGTACCGGTGGTGACCCAGCCGCTGATCTCGTACTGGCCGTCCTTGACGTGGTCGGGGATCCGGTCGGCGGGGACGATGGCGACGTTTTCGTAGGCGGTGTGGATGAGGTCGCGGTAGCTGCGGCGGACGTTGTACTC
>NZ_JBEZKJ010000139.1:0-16639 GCF_040651675.1 Streptomyces sp. NPDC048415
CCGTATCGCGCTTCGCGCTCGTCCTCAAACGCCGGACGGGCTAAAGATTTTCAGCCCCTCCGGCGTTTGAGGAGCGGGGGTTTGGGGGCGGAGCCACCAAGGACGGGACGGGCAGGGGCGGAGGGGGCGAGAAGACCCTCACCGGTCCGCCACCAGCCCGGAGGGGGTGAGAGGCGGGTAAGAAGGCCCCCCGGGAAGCTGCTCAGCAGGTGGTGCCCGGGCGCGGGCTTGGCAGACTGGTGGGGTGCCCCAGAATGTGCTGCTCGCCGAGGACGACCGTGCCATCCGCCATGCCCTGGAAAGGGCACTGACGCTGGAGGGCTACGCGGTGACGGCCGTCGCCGACGGCGTGGAGGCGCTGGCCCAAGCCCACCGCACCCCTCCGGACGTCCTCGTCCTCGACGTGATGATGCCCGGCATCGACGGCCTCCAGGTCTGCCGCGTCCTGCGCGCGGAGGGCGACCGCACCCCGATCCTGATGCTCACCGCGCTCGTGGAGACCGCGGACCGCATCGCGGGCCTGGACGCCGGCGCCGACGACTACGTGGTCAAGCCGTTCGACGTCGAGGAGGTCTTCGCCCGGCTGCGCGCCCTGCTGCGCCGCACCGGGAACGGTGCCCCGGACGACGTACAGACATCCCTGCCCAGTCAGCCCCCGGCCCCGAACGGGCAGATCACCGCGGCCGGACTGCGCATGGACATCCAGGCCCGGCGCGCCTGGCGCGGGCAGCGGGAGCTGGAGCTGACCCGCACCGAGTTCGAACTCCTCGAACTGCTCGTCCGCAACGCGGGCATCGTCCTCGACCACGCCACCATCTACGACCGGATCTGGGGTTACGACTTCGGCCCGGGTTCCAAGAACCTCGCCGTGTACGTGGGGTACCTGCGGCGCAAACTCGACGAGCCGGGGGGCCCGGCGCTGATCCACACCGTGCGGGGCGTGGGGTACGTATTGAGGGAGGACTGAGTGCCGCCCAGCCCCACCAGACTCCCGCGGCCCGCGCGTCTCTCGCGGCTTTCGGGGATCCACTTCCGGCGGGTGTCCTCCCTGCGGGCCACCTTCACGGTGTCCTTCGCGGCCGTCGCCGCCGCCGTCACGGTCCTCGTCGGGTTTCTGAGTTACGACGCCGCCGCCCGTCTGGTGCGCGTCGACCAGCAGACCGTCTTCGCCGGGGTCGTACAGGATCTGCGTGTCCAGGTACGCGAGACGCCGCTGGGTCCGGGCGACTTCTCGTCGACCGATCCGGACCACGACGGGCCGCTCGACGACATCATCCGGCCCAGTCGTACGGATGTGCAGGTGCTCGGGCCCGGCGGAGTGATCGCCGACCAGGGGAAACCCGTACTGCCCGTCGACACCCACGACCGGGCGATCGCCGGCGACGGTACGGCGGGCAAGGTGGAGGAGCACAAGGAGGTCGATGTCGCGGGCGACCGCTACCGCGTCGCGACCGTCGCGCTCGGCGGCGGACGGGGCGCGGTGCAGGTGGCCCAGCAGTTCAGCGACACGGAGGATCTGCTGCGGGAGCTGCAGCAGCGGACCGTGCTGCTCGTCGGGGCGGTCGTGATCGCCGCGGGACTGTTCGGCTGGTGGCTGGCCCGGCGCATCACCCGGCGTCTGGTGCGGCTCGCCGGGGCCGCCGAGGACGTCGCGCGCACCGGGCGGCTCGGCATCCAGGTGCCGGTGACCGGGTACGACGAGGTGGCCCGGCTCGGCCGTTCCTTCGACCGGATGCTCGGCCGCCTCGCCCAGTCCGAGGAGGATCAGCGGCGCCTGGTCCAGGACGCGGGCCATGAACTGCGTACGCCGCTGACCTCCCTGCGGACGAACATCTCCATGCTCCGCCGGATCGACGAACTGCCACCCGCCGCCCGCGAGGAACTCGTCGCCGACCTGGCCCTGGAGTCCCGCGAACTGACCGACCTCGTCAACGAGTTGGTCGCCCTCGCGGCCGGGCAGTCCGACACCGAGCCCGTTCGGCGGCTCGATCTCGCCGAGCTCGCCGAGGATGTGGCGATCGTGGCGCGCCGGCGCACCGGGCGGGACATCACCGTGCGGGTGAGCGGGGACACAGCGGTCGACGGCCGCCCGACCGCTCTCCAGCGCGCGATATCCAACCTGCTCGAGAACGCCACCAAGTTCGACCGCGGGGGCAAGGCGCCGATCGAGATCGAGGTGACGGGATCGGATGTGCTGGGGCGTCCCGGGCCGGTGCGGGTCGAGGTGCTCGACCGGGGGCCCGGGATCGCCGAGGGTGACCTCGTCCGCATCTTCGACCGCTTCTACCGCACCGCCGACGCCCGCAGCCTGCCCGGCTCCGGGCTCGGCCTGTCCATCGTCCGCGAGGTGGCCACCGCGCACGGGGGCACGCCGTTCGCCCGCCGGCGGGAGGGAGGCGGCACGGTGATTGGGTTCACGGTGGGGTAGTCAGCCCGTCGTGGGGTCCCTCCGCTCGGGCGAAGCCGAGAGTGGGGGAGTTTGAGGACGAGCGCGAAGCGCGATCACGGTGGTCTGGGGGCGCAGGAGCCCCCAGGTACGGGAAGGATAGGGGCGGAGGGGGCGAAAGCCCCCGTGCCTACGCCCGCAACGCGGCGAGCCGCTGCTCGAAGGGCACCACATCGCCCCCGGCGCCCGCGCCGGAGGATCCGGCCCGGTGCCCGCCGGTCCGACCCACCCCGCCCGACATCAGCCCCGCCAGTTCCCCCGCCGCCCGCCCAATCCGCTCGGCGAGCCCCTCCGCACCCCAGTCCTCCGAAGCCGCGTACACCGCGGTCGGCACGACCACGGCCCGCAGATACGCGAACAGCGGACGCAACGCGTGCTCGAGGACCAGCGAGTGCCGCCCGGTCCCCCCGGTCGCGCCGACCAGCACCGGCTTCCCGGCCAGCGCGTCCTTGTCCCCGGCACTCACCACGTCGAAGAACGACTTGAACAGCCCGCTGTAGGAGGCGGAGAACACCGGCGTGACCACGATCAGCCCGTCCGCCGACGTCACGGCGTCGATCGCGGCGGCCAGCGCCGGCCCGGGAAACCCGTTGGTGAGGTTGTGCGCGATCTCCACGGCGAGGTCACGCAGCTCGACGACTTGAACATCGGCCGAGGTGTCCCGGACCGTGGCCGCCGCCAACCGGTCGGCCAGCAGCCGCGTGGACGACGGGACACTCAGCCCCGCCGAGACGACGACGAGTTTCATACGACCTGCACCTCTTCCTTCTCGGCTTCCTTCTCGGCGGCCACCCGGGCCGCGTGGGTAGGCGCGTCCGGCACCCCGGCCGGCCGTCCCTTGGCGAACTCCTGGCGCAGCACCGGCACGACCTCCTCGCCGAGCAGGTCGATCTGCTCGAGGACGGTCTTCAGCGGCAGCCCCGCGTGGTCCACCAGGAACAACTGCCGCTGGTAGTCACCGGCGTACTCCCGGAAGGACAGCGTCTTCTCGATCACCTGCTGCGGCGATCCGACCGTCAGCGGCGTCTGCTCGGTGAAGTCCTCCAGGGACGGCCCGTGCCCGTACACCGGGGCGTTGTCGAAGTAAGGCCGGAACTCCCGTACCGCGTCCTGCGCGTTGCGCCGCATGAACACCTGGCCGCCCAGCCCCACGATCGCCTGCTCGGCCGTGCCGTGCCCGTAGTGCGCGTACCGCTCGCGGTAGAGCTCGACCATCCGCTTGGTGTGGTCGGCCGGCCAGAAGATGTTGTTGTGGAAGAAGCCGTCACCGTAGTACGCGGCCTGTTCGGCTATCTCCGGGGAGCGGATCGAACCGTGCCAGACGAACGGCGGAACGCCGTCCAGCGGGCGCGGCGTCGCGGTGAACGACTGCAGCGGCGTACGGAACTTGCCCTCCCACGTCACCACGTCCTCGCGCCACAGCCGGTGCAGCAGCGCGTAGTTCTCGACGGCGAGGTTGATGCCCTGCCGGATGTCCTGCCCGAACCACGGATACACCGGGCCGGTGTTGCCGCGCCCCATCATCAGGTCGACGCGCCCGTCGGCCAGGTGCTGGAGCATCGCGAAGTCCTCGGCGATCTTCACCGGGTCGTTGGTGGTGATGAGGGTGGTGGAGGTGGAGAGGATCAGCCTCTCCGTGTGCGCGGCGACGTAGCCGAGCATGGTGGTCGGGGACGACGGCACGAACGGCGGGTTGTGGTGCTCGCCGGTCGCGAAGACGTCCAGGCCGACCTCTTCGGCCTTCCGCGCGATGGCGACCATGGCCTTGATGCGCTCGTGCTCGCTCGGCGCCCGGCCCGTGGTCGGGTCCGGTGTGACATCGCCGACGCTGAAGATCCCGAACTGCATGTCGCTCACTCTCCAGGTTGTTGATAATTCAACTATACCCGCCCAACGGCCACACCCCCGCTCTTATTCCGCAGACCGCCCGACTGTCAGTCCCCCGTCCTACGATCGCGACATGGCCGCCCCACGCCGTGACACCCGAGGCATCGTGGACGCCGCGGAACTCTTCGCGCGCGTCCGCTTCCGGCGCCGCGAACCGGCCGCGCCCCTGCGCCCGTATCTGGAGCACTACTGGCTGATCGACTGGGACCTCACCCAGCCCTACGCCTCCCACGTGGTCCCGCATCCGTCCGTGAACGTGGTCTTCCAGCAGTACGCGGGCCAGGAACCCTTCGGCGAGGTCTCGGGGATCGGGCTCGAGCTGTTCACACAGAAGCTGGAGGGGCGGGGGCGGGTGTGCGGGATCCAGTTCCGGCCGGGCGGGTTCCGCCCCTTCGCACCGGATCACGCGGTGTCGGACTGGACCGGCCGCCGCGTCCGATCCCCGGACGTCTTCCCCGAAGCGGACGCCGCGGCTTTCCTCTCCCCCGACGACGAGGACGCCCGCGTGGCCGCCCTCGACGCCTTCCTGCTCGGTCTCGATCCACAGCCCGACCCGCAGGCCGACCTCGCGATGGCCCTGGTCGACCGCATCCGCGGCGATCGCACGATCCGCCAGGTCGGCGACTTCGCCCACGCGCAGGGCATGACCGTACGGACCCTGCAACGCCTCTTCGCCGGGTACGTGGGCGTCGGTCCGAAGTGGATCATCCTGCGGTACCGCATCCACGAGGCCCTGGAACACGCGGAGACCGCCCGCGCCGTCGACTGGGCGGCCCTGGCGGCCGACCTCGGTTACGCCGACCAGGCCCATCTGGTACGGGACTTCGCGACGACGGTGGGGGTGCCTCCGACGGCGTACGCGAGCGGGATCCACCCCTCCTAGCAAGATCGCGATCTACAGCTGGGGCGCAGGAGCGATGGCTCACCGCCGGACATTCCCAAGGCGACCCCCTTCCTTGGTGTCGGACCGACCCTGCTCCAACCCAAATGGAGTCCCCGTGTGTTGGGGGCACCCTGACCACCGACGTTCGTGTTACCCCTAACGGGGGGTGACCGCCGCATCCCGGCGGGGCGCCCTTGACAGGCGGCCTCACCAGGCACGATGCCGCCACCGCGGGCAATGGGGGGTGACAGGGCGGGTACGAGCGGTTGCAGACGGCGGCGGGCGATTTCACCGTGGGCTCAAGATCCGACGCACATCGAAAGGAACACCATGCGTGGTCTGCCCGCACTGCGTATCGCGTCCACCGCTCTCTGCGCCACCCTCCTGGTCGGCCTCGCCGGTCCGGCCGCCGTCGCGGCCGACTCGGCCCGGGAGCGCACCCACGCGGCCTCCCGTGCACCCGTCCCCGGCGCGGACGCGCTGATCGCCCAGGTCAAGAACCTCGGCGATCTCGGCGGCGTGCTCACTCCGGTCACCGACCTGCTCAACGCAGTACTCAAGGCCGACAACGGCCAACTGTCCGCCGACGAGGCGCAGAAGCTCGTCAGCGCCGTGAAGGACGCCATCGCCAAGATCACCGCGGCGGCCGCCAAGACCCCTGCGGCTACGCCCACCACCGCGGCCACCCCGACGACTCCGGCCACGCCGACGACCGCCGCGACGCCCACTGCGGCCTCGCCGTCCTCACCATCCTCGGCGGCCTCGGCGTCCTCGCCGTCCTCGGCGTCTTCGCCGTCCTCGCTCACGAAGCACGGTGACGACAGCAAGCCGCCTTTGGCCAAGGACCTCAAGGCTGACGCACTCGCCGCCCTGCAGAAGGCGGTCGACGCCCTGCTCGCCGCCATCACCTCCGGCGACGTCGGCCAGGTCGTCCCGGCGCTCACCGGCGTGGTGACCGGCCTGGTCAACTTCCTCGCCGCGACGCTGCTCGGCGGCGGACTGTCCGCGCCCACCCTGCCGGGCCTGCCCCCCCTGCCGAGCCTGCCGGGCCTGCCGGTGCCGTTGCCGGTGCCGTTGCCGGTCAAGTGATCTACGGGTGAGCCTCTGGTGACCTTGCGATGATCTGAAGCGGACCACGTACTCCGCCGTTGGATCGGTCGTCATGGCCGGTCCGACGGCGGAGGTGTTTTACGGCCGCAATCCTTCAAGAGAAAGGAACACGCGACCACGCGTGGCTACATCATGAGCATCTCCGTCCTCCGTACCTCCGGCGCGTGGTGGGTCGCCCTCCACGGGCACCGCGCCACCCCGGTCGAGACGGCCGCGCGATGAAGTCCCTGAAGGCTGCCGAGAGCCTGTCGTCCATACTCCCGTCGTCCGCGCGAAGGGCGCCGAGAGGCGTCCCTCGTCCGTGTGGACGGCCCCGGTGGTATCGGCCGGTCGGGTGAGAAGGCGCCGGGCCGTTCCCCAGCCCGTGGATAAGGTCGCGCGGTGACCTCAACCCCAAGTGAGACGCGCCCCTTCCGCATCGGCGAGCTCGGCACGCTCGTCGCGCTTCCCTGGAGCGGCGAGGCCCCCGACGGAACCGACATGCCGTACCTGCTGGCCTACCCCCTCGGGGACGCCGACGGCGGCCCGGAGGTGACGTCCGCCGCGGTCGAGGGGATGCTGGCGAGCAATGGGCTGCCGGTCGGCGGTGACCTCGTCGACGGCACCACCGAGTCCAGCCTGCCCGTCACCCTGCTCGTCGAGGCCGGACAGGCCGTCGTCAACATGCCGCAGTTGGGCGCCCAGTGCACCGCTCCGCCTGAGTGGCTCGCCGCGGTCGCCGAACGCGGCTACGCCTACCTCGTGTTCACCACCCGCCCCTGGCCCGAGGGCAGGCCAGGCCAACCGATCGAGCCGGCGGCGCTGGCCGCCTTCGCCGGTGCCGAGCAGACCCTGAAGTCCGCCGCACACGTGGTCCTGCCGGCCCTCAGCCTGCGCGGCTGATGCGGCGGGGCGCGGGCGGCCCCCCGTTCGCCCTGCTGCTGGTGCTCACGGGTGCGGCCGGGCTGCTGGCCTCCTGGGTCATCACCCTCGACAAGTTCAAGCTGCTGGAGGACCCTCACTTCGTCCCGGGGTGCAGCCTGAACCCGGTGGTGTCCTGCGGCAGCGTGATGAAGAGCGAGCAGGCCTCGGTCTTCGGATTCCCCAACACGATGCTGGGCCTGGTGGCCTACGGCATCGTGATCTGCGTCGGAACGAGCCTGCTGGCCGGCGCGGCGTTCCCCGGCTGGTACTGGCTGACCTTCGAGGCGGGCTGCCTGTTCGGGATCGGGTTCGTGTCCTGGCTGCAGTTCGAGTCGCTGTACCGGATCGGCGCGCTGTGCCTGTGGTGCTGTCTGGCCTGGCTCGCGACGATCCTGCTGTTCTGGTACGTGACGTCCTTCACCGTGCGCAAGGGCTTCCTGCCCGCGCCGGGACTGCTGAGGGCCTTCTTCGCGGAATTCACCTGGGTACTGCCGCTGCTGCACATCGGAGTCGTCGCCATGCTGATCCTGACCCGTTGGTGGGACTTCTGGACGAGCTGACCGAAGCCCCCGAATCTCGGAATCTCGCGACATCCTGACGGGACCGCAGCCGGTACGAGGAGAGGCACGGACGGGCCCGGGCGCCGGGGAGCGCACCGGGCCCGCCGGCGTTCCGGGTCCGGACAGCACCGTATGGCCGTACGGGTGGTGACCGTACGGCCCGCCTGTCGGTTACCTCTACGAACATCCGAACCCGTACGAGGGAGTGAGCCATGGTCGTCAGTGTCGGCGGGGTTCCGATGGGTGCGGAGCAGGGGACCGGGAGCCCGGCGAGAAGCGGGCCGGAGTGGCGGACACGGCGGGAGATAAGGCGCGGGCTGCTCGCCTTCGTCGCCGCCCTGGCGCTCGCCCCCGTCGTCGCCGCCTCGCGCGCCTCACGGCCGGCGGACGGCCCCGAGGGATCCGAGGACGTACAGGACACAGCCTTCGACGAGATCTACCACGGCCGTCGCATCCAGGGCACCCTGCTCCCCGCCGCCGGATGCGGCGCCGACGGCTGCGAGTGGCAGGTCACCGTGGACGGCCACCCGCTGCACCTGATGCGTCGCGCCGACGGCACCTGGCTGACCATGGTCGACCACTACAGCTCGTACCGGACCTCGCTGGAGGCGACCCGAGCAGCCGTCGACGAACTCGGCCCCGGGCAGCGGCTGCGCGACCTGGCCCCGGGCCCGCTCGGCGGGGGGTATCTGCACATGGGGGAACAGCATGACGTACGTGCGTAAGGACGTGAGCACGCTGACGGGCACCGAGCGGCGGCGGTTCGTCAACGCGCTGCTCGAGGTCAAACGGCGGGGCGAGTACGACGAGTTCGTGCGGACGCACATCACGTACTACACCTCCGACGGCGAGCACGGCCTGCGTACGGCCCACATGGCGCCCTCCTTCCTGCCCTGGCACCGCCGCTTCCTGCTGGACCTGGAGCGGGCGCTGCGCCGGGTCGACTCGTCGGTGACGGTGCCGTACTGGGACTGGACCCGGGACCGTTCGATGACGTCCGCGCCCTGGACCGAGGACCTCCTCGGCGGCAACGGGCACGGCCCGGACCACCAGGTCATCACCGGGCCGTTCGCCCACGCTCAGGGCAACTGGACCATCAAGGAAAGCGTCACCGACGGGAAGTTCCTCACCCGGGACCTCGGACGCTCCCGCGCGCCGATCGCGCTGCCGACGGGCACCGAACTGGAGTGGGCGCTCGCCGACCCGGTCTACGACACCTCCCCCTGGGACTCCACCTGCACCAAGGGGTTCCGCAACAAGCTGGAGGGGTGGGGGACCGGGCGGGACAGCGCCGCCTGGCGCAACCACAACCGCGTCCACCGCTGGGTCGGCGGTGCCATGCTCGGCGGCGCCTCCGTCAACGACCCCGTCTTCTGGGTGCACCACGCCTTCATCGACCTGCAGTGGACCCTCTGGCAGCGACGGCACAACGGCGCCCGCTACCTGCCGGACAGCCCGCCCGGCCCCGGCAGTGAACAGCACGGACGGATCGTCGCCCGGCACGAGAAGATGCCGCCGTGGGACGTGACGCCGGACGAGATGGAAGACGTGAGCTGGATCTATCGGTACGCCTGACCGGCCGCGTGCACGGGAAGAGCCCCGGCGCTCCAGGCGCCGGGGCTTTGATGCCCACACTCGCGTATGCCGCCACAGCGACCGCCCCCTCGGCGAGGAGCCGCCCCGCGCCCGCAGCCGCCGCGACGGAAGGGGCCGTGCCGGTACCTCACATGCCCGTCGCTTACGTGGTCACCGCACACCAGCCCCTGAAACCCACCCAAGTGCCCAACGGCGACGGGCGGATGTACCGGCATCGCCCGACCCACGACGCACCCGCAGGCGCGCCCCTAGAAGACGTAAGAGTCCCCCGTGTCCAGCGCCAGCACCCGCTGCAGATCATTCGCGTGGTTACGATCCACCGCCCCACCACTCCACACCGTGTCGACGTCCACCGTCACCTCCGACGGCACCCCCCGCAGCCGCACCGTCAGCCGAATCTCCTCCCCCAGCCCATCCGCCGCCAGCGCCCCCGTCCGGCACACCACACCCCGCTCCTCCGACCGAGCGCAGCCCCCAGGCAACCGCTGCTCATCCGCGAGCGGAGCCGACCAGCGCAGCCGCACGGTGGCGTCGGCCACGGCGCTGGGCCCATGATTCCGCGGCACCAACCGCACCAAGACGCTGCCGGCGTGCATGGACACATACCCGTGGTAGGCGAGATCGGCCTCCGGAACCACCGCGCCGGCAGTCCCAGCCCCACTCACCGCCACCCCCACCCCCACCGCATACAGCACCCGCATCACCATGCGACCGTTCCCTTCGCTCAAAGCACCGGATCACCCGATGTATCCCACCCCCGGCCCCGGACAGACGCCGTCCATCAGGTGATGACCCCCGCAGCCCCATGCAAGGGTGACCGCATGCTGATCGCCCGCTCCGCAGCCCTCTTCGTCCTCGCCGCGCTCTTCGAGATCGGCGGCGCCTGGCTGGTCTGGCAGGGCGTACGCGAACACCGCGGCTGGCTGTGGATCGGCGCGGGCGTCCTGGCCCTCGGCGTGTACGGCTTCGTGGCCACGCTCCAGCCGGACGCCGAGTTCGGCCGCATCCTGGCCGCGTACGGCGGCGTCTTCGTGGCCGGCTCCCTCGCCTGGGGCATGGTCGCGGACGGCTACCGCCCCGACCGCTGGGACGTCACCGGCGCACTGATCTGCCTGGCCGGCATGGCAGTGATCATGTACGCGCCCCGCGGCAACTGACCCCACGGCACCCGAACCCGACCGGTCGGCACCGGCACCCGCCATCTGCCTATCCTGGCGGGGATCGCCGTACACACGCCCGAGCCCACCGGGGCCCCGCCCCAAACCACCGGGCCCCCGCCCGAACCCAGCGGGGCCCACCGGACACAACGGGGCCCACCGGACACAACGGGGCCCGCCGGAAGCACCGGGGCCCCACCCGAGGAGCACACATGACCGCGCCGGCCGCGTCCACCGCCCCCTCCCGCATCGCCGTCGTCACCGGCGCGAGCAGCGGCATCGGCGCGGCGACGGCCCGGCAGCTCGCCGCGGCCGGCTACCGCGTCGTGCTGACCGCCCGCCGCAAGGACCGCATCGAGGAGCTCGCGGAGGAGATCACCGCGGCGGGCGGCCAGGCGGCGGCGTACCCCCTCGACATCACGGACCGCGCGGCGGTCGACGAGTTCGCGACGGCCTTCAAGACGATCGGCGTCCTGGTCAACAACGCGGGCGGCGCGCTGGGCGCCGACCCGGTCGCGACGGGAGACCCGGCCGACTGGCGCCAGATGTACGAGACGAACGTCATCGGCACCCTGAACGTCACCCAGGCCCTCCTCCCGGCCCTCACCGAGAGCGGCGACGGCACGATCGTGGTGCTGTCCTCCACCGCGGGCCACGGCACATACGAGGGTGGTGGCGGGTATGTCGCCGCCAAGCACGCCGAGCACGTCCTCGCCGAGACCCTCCGCCTGGAGATCGTCGGCACGCCCATCCGCGTGATCGAGGTCGCGCCCGGACTGGTCAAGACCGACGAGTTCGCGCTGACCCGCTTCGGCGGCGACGCCGAGAAGGCCGCGAAGGTGTACGCGGGCGTGGCCGAGCCCCTCTCGGCCGACGACGTAGCGGAAACGATCACCTGGGCGGTCACCCGCCCCAGCCACGTCAACATCGACCTCCTCATCGTCCGTCCCCGCGCCCAGGCGTCGAACACGAAGCTCCACAGGGAGCTGTGATGCCCGAACCGGCACCCACCCCGGACCCGGCGGCCGACATCGGAGAGAAGCAGCGCCTCGCCCTGGAGAAGAAACGCGAACGCTACGTCTGGTACTACCTCGCCTACTTCCTCTTCGGCATCCACATCGTGGCGTTCGTCATGATCTACGCGGTCATGCACGCGAAGTGATCACAGCGGAGGCAATCCCGCCGTACGCTCCCGCGATGTGACCAGAGCGAACAGACACATACCCTTCGAGCGCCTGCACAACTTCCGTGACCTGGGCGGATACACGACCGAGGACGGCCGCGCGATCCGCCCGGGACGCGTGTTCCGCGCGGACTCGCTGAGCAAGCTGGACGGCGAGGACTGGGACCGTTTCCTGACGCTCGGCATCCGCACGGTGATCGACCTCCGCTACCCGTGGGAGATCGAGGCGAAGGGCCGGGTCCCCGAGCACCCCTCCCTCACGTACCACAACCGGAGCATCGAGCACCGCCCGTACGACCAGGCGGCGTTGGCCCCTTCAGTGGACGCCGGTCCCTACCTGGCCGCCCGCTACCTGGAGGTGGCGGAGGACGGCACGAAGGAAATCCGCGAGACGCTGGAGCTGATCGCGACAGCGGGGGACGGCGGCCCGGTCGTCTTCCACTGCGCCTCGGGCAAGGACCGCACGGGCCTGATCGCGGCCCTGGTCCTGTCCCTCCTGGGCGTCCCGGAGCAGACGATCATCGAAGACTTCACCCTCACGGGGCGGGCAACGCCCCACCTGGTGGCGGACTGGCGGGCGGCGAACCCGAACCGCCCGCTGACCTGGCCGGCGTACGGCACGGCTCCCGCCGAGGTGATGACGGGCTTCCTCTCAGCCCTGAAGTCCCGCCACGGCTCCATCCAGTCGTACGTCACGAAGACCCTCGGCCTGGACCACACCTTCACCAACGCCCTCCGGGCAGCCCTCCTCGCACCACCCCTCACCTTCCGCGAAGCAACCGAGGACGACCTCCCGACCCTGGTCCGCCTCCGAGACGAAGCGGCGCACTGGCAGCTCGCACACGGCATCGACCAGTGGAAACCGGGCCAACTGGGCGAGCCCCACTTCCGCACCCGCCTCCAGGAGGGCGAGGTCTGGCTGACGCTCCTGGACGACCAGGTGGCCGGTGCCTGGGAACTCTGGTGGGACGACCCGGCCGCCTGGGGCCCCCAACCCCCCACCGCCGCCTACATCCACCGCCTGATGACGGACCACCGAGTGGCCCCACCCGGCACAGGCCGCCTGATGCTGGCCGAAGCAGAACGCCGCATATCCCTCTCCGGCCGCCCTCTCTCCCGCCTGGACTGCCTCTCCACCAACCCGCGCCTACGCGCCTACTACCAGGCAGCGGGCTACACAGTCGCCGGCGAACAGCCCACCAAAAGCACCGGCATGGGCACCCCGTACGCGGTCACGCTCCTGGAAAAGCGGCTCCGGTAACTCACCATCCCAGTGGCTGAACGCGTGATCGACTCAGCGACAGGCCCCGAGCCGTGTCGGCCGGGGGCCTGTCGCACGTCCGCGTCAGCCCTTGACGCAGATGACCTGCTTCAGCTTGGCCACGACCTCCACGAGATCGCGCTGCTGGTCGATGACCTTCTCGATCGGCTTGTAGGCACCCGGAATCTCGTCCACGACGCCGGAGTCCTTGCGGCATTCCACGCCCTGCGTCTGGTCCTCCAGGTCCTTCGTCGAGAATCGGCGCTTGGCCGCGTTGCGGCTCATGCGCCGACCCGCGCCGTGCGAGGCCGAGTTGAAGGACGCCTCGTTCCCCAACCCCTTCACGATGTACGACCCTGTCCCCATCGAACCGGGGATGATTCCGAACTCGCCGGCCCTGGCGCTGATGGCGCCCTTGCGCGTGACGAGCATGTCCATGCCTTCATAGCGCTCGCGGCTGACGTAGTTGTGATGGCAGCTGACCTCCGGCTCGAAAGTCACCCGAGCCTTCTTGAACTCCTTGCGGATCACGTCCTTCAGGAGCGCCATCATGATCGTTCGGTTGTACTTCGCGTACTCCTGCGCCCAGTAGAGATCATTCTGGTACGCCGCCATCTGCGGGGTATCCGCGACGAAGACGGCAAGGTCACGGTCGACCAGGCCCTGGTTGTGCGGGAGCTTCTGCGCGATGCCGATGTGATACTCGGCCAGTTCCTTTCCGATGTTCCTGGAACCGGAGTGGAGCATGAGCCACACCGAATCGGACGCATCTATACAGAGCTCCACAAAATGATTTCCGGCTCCGAGGGTGCCCATCTGCTTTGTCGCCCGTTCCTGACGGAACTTCACGGCGTCAGCAACCCCATCGAACCGCCCCCAGAACTCATCCCACCCCGCCGTAGCCAGCCCATGAAACCGCCCCGGCTCCACCGGCGAGTCATGCATCCCCCGCCCCACCGGAATCGCACCCTCGATCTTCGACCGAAGCCGCGAAAGGTCTCCCGGCAGGTCATTGGCGGTGAGCGACGTCTTGACGGCGGACATTCCGCAGCCGATATCGACACCCACAGCGGCAGGACACACCGCGCCCTGCATGGCGATGACCGAGCCGACCGTCGCACCCTTTCCGTAGTGGACGTCGGGCATGACGGCCAGCCCCTTGATCCACGGCAGGGTGGCCACGTTCTGGAGCTGGCGCAGGGCGACGTCCTCGACCGACGCCGGGTCGGTCCACATGCGGATGGGGACCTTCGCCCCCGGAACCTCTACGTACGACATATCGTCCTCATTCCCCCGGAACACAACAGAAGTCACAGATCGCAAAACTGGCGCCAAGGTCGACGTATAGGACAGCGGACCGGCGTTCACAGCGGTGCGTGCGATACACATTGTCTTCAGGGGCCGCCCCCACGCGGCAACCGAATAACCACAGGACACCCCGGTCGCAAGGCCGCCGGGAGCGCTCGAGAGGAGCCTGACCGTGCAGCGGAAGGCGTACGTACCCGGCATCGCCGTGCTCCTCGCGGCAGTGCTGGCGGGCTGCACGGGCGGTTCGGCAAGCGGCGGGGCGGCGGACGACTCGAAGGGCAGCGACTCCGGTACGACGGCACCCGCGGCCCAGCCCGGCAAGTACCGCACGCTCCCGGAGGCCTGCGGCGCCGTCTCGCACGACACTCTCGACTCGCTTCTGCCCGGCATCAAGGAGATCGCCGACGCGGAGACCCGCGACACGGCGTACGAGGGCGACGCGACGCTCACGTACGACACGGACCGGCGCGTCGGCTGCCGGTGGAAGGTGGAGTCGTCGACCGCCACGGACCATCTCCTCGTCGACTTCGAGCGCGTGGTCTCGTACGACAACGCGGTCAGCGACGACGACAAGGCGCAGCAGCTCTTCGCGGGCAAGGAGACGGCGGCCGACCTTCCCGAGCCCGCCGCCTCCAGCACCGAAAGCGCCCAAAGCGGCGCGAGCACCGACCCGGCCGCCGCGACCGAGACGTCGGGAACTCCCACCGACTCGGCCTCCGCTTCCGCCTCGGCGAGCGAGACCCCCGCCGATCTCCAGCCCCGCACGCTCGACGGTCTCGGGGACGAGGCGTACCTCGACGACACGTTGAGCCCCGCGTCCTCGACGGCCCAGCAGCGCACGGTGACTGTGGTGTTCCGCACGTCCAACGTGATCGTGACGGTCGAGTACGCGGAGCAGCCGACCGCCTCCGCCGGTACTCCGGACAGCAAGGAAATGCAGGACAGGGCGCGGAAACTGGCGCAGAAGCTCGCGGACACGCTGGGCGGATAGGGGGCGCCCGGGACCATCCGGAAACCTCCCGAACCGGAAACGCCCGCACTCCTCACCGCGTACCGTGGCCCCTCGGACCCGACCGGTCGCGCGCTCCATGTGCGGCCGTACCACGAGCGCCACGAGTGAAGGAACCATGCACCGACCAGTACAGCGAGTAGGCCGAGCACCGCGACTCACCCGCATCCTTGTCAGCGCAGCCGCCGTCCCGGTGATGCTCGTCGCCGGGGGCTGTTCCTCGGACTCCGGCTCCGCCGACGACGCGAAGAAGAGCGCCGGTTCGAGCCCCGACGCGAAGGCGTCCGTGAGCGCCTCGGCCGACGCCGTCCAGCCGGCGGCGTACGCGAAGCTTCCCGAGCCCTGTTCGATGCTTTCGAAGAAGACGCTGGGCGAACTCGTCCCGAAGGGCGTGAAGTCCGGCAAGGAGGGCAAGTCGGACGATGTGTCGACGCGCGGCAACTGCTACTGGAACAGCCTCGACAACAACGGTGTGAAGGGGTCACAGTTCCGCTGGCTGAACGTGGCGCAGCTGCGTTTCGAGTCGGATTCGCGCGGCGAGGGCAACCAGCAGGCGCACACCTACTTCGAGAAGCAGGTCACGGGCGCGCGGTCGGTGACGGGCGCGAAGAACACCAAGTCGGAGCCGGTCTCGGGGACGGGCGACGAGGCGACGGCGGTGACGTACGACCTGAAGAAGAAGGAAGGGTCCTTCAAGCAGCAGACGATCGTGGCCCGTGTGGAGAACGTCGTGGTGACGCTCGACTACAACGGTGCCGGTCTCGCCGGTGAGAAGACCCCGAACGCCGCCGACCTGCTGAAGGCCGCCGAGAAGGCCGCGAAGGAAGCGGTGGCGGCGGTGTCCGCCGCGAACGAGGACGGGGGCGCGGGGGCGAGCGCCTCCCCGTCGAGGTCCGCCACTGCCTCGAAGTCGGCGTCACCGTCGAAGAGCGCCTCGCCGTCGAAGAACGCCCCCAAGAGCGCGTCGCCGTCCGCCTCCGCGAGCAAGAAGAGCTGACGGACTTCCGGCTCCGTCCAGGGGCCAACTCGTAGCATCGCCACGCCAGTTGCAGGAGCCCGGCCCCGGCGGGGACCGGGCTCCCGCCATACCGCGCGCTCGTACGCCGCACACATGTGCCACCCTGTTGCGCGCAACAACACGCAAGGGGAGGGGAGTACGGGTGGCCGGGCCCATTCAGCTCACACGGATGCACCGGATTCTCATCGGCGTGGTCGTCACCGGAGCGGTCGTCATCGCCGGTATCGGCTTCGCCGGTTCGTATGCCGCCGTCCGTGAGCTCGCCCTCAAGAAGGGTTTCGGGAACTTCGCGTATGTCTTCCCGATCGGTATCGACGC
>NZ_JBEZKJ010000140.1:0-16263 GCF_040651675.1 Streptomyces sp. NPDC048415
AGACTTACCAGGGGGCGCTGGGGGATCTCGATCCAGGCCTCGCCGCGGCCGCGCGCACGCCGACCGCGAGCAGCAGTGCCCCGGGCGCCCGGGGCAGCGGTGCGTGGGCGTCGTACAACACCGCCTCAGTGACGGGCACGGCGAGCCCGGCGGGCGCGGTGTGCAGACGTACGGAGGGGCCGCCGATGACGTCCAGCAGGTCGCCGAGGGTGCAGGCGTCCACATGGACCCCTTTCGTGAGGGCTTGGCCGATCTCCTCAGGAACGTACGCGGCCGTTGTCCTGATGCACAACGTGAGCGCCGCCACGAACTCCGAGACTCGGTGCCATGACAGGAGACTCCACAGCCGACGTACGTGATCTCGCGGCGGACGCCGCCCGCGCGGCCGGTGTCGGCGTCCGTACCGTGCACGACGTCAGCGGTATCGCCGCCGTGACCGACTTCTTCGGCGACGTCTGGCAGACCCCGCCCAGCGCACCGCCGTACCCGGCCGAGGTGCTGCACAGCCTCGTCCACGCGGGCGGCGCGGTGCACGCCGCGTACCCGCTCGGCGGGGAGCGGCTCGCCGGGGCCTCGGTCGCGGTCTTCGGGCCGCCCGGGCAGCGGGACACCTACTCCCTGGTGGCGGCGGCCGACCGCGGCGTCGGCTACGCCGTGAAGCAGGCCCAGCGCGCCTGGGCCCTGGAGCACGGCGCCCGCACCATGCGCTGGACCTTCGACCCGCTGGTCGGCCGCAACGCCCGCTTCAACCTGGCCAAGCTGGGCGCCACCGGCACGGAGTACCTCGTCGACTTCTACGGGCCCATGGCGGACGGGGTGAACGACGGGGACGAGAGCGACCGGCTGACGGTGAGCTGGGATCTCGCCGCGCCCCGTCGCCGTACGACGGCCGAAGGCGACCGTGACGGTGCCCGCGCCACCCACCTCGCCCCCGACGGCGCACCCCTCGCCCGCCGCGACCTCGCCGGCCGCCGTGTCTGGTGCCGTGTGCCGGACGACATCGTCAAGCTGCGCGCCGCCGACCCTCCGCTCGCGCTGCGCTGGCGGCACGCCGTCCGCGAGGTCTTCACGGAGGCCTTCGCCGAGGGGTTCGCCGCCACGGCGATGTCCCGCGACGGCTGGTACACCCTGACCCGGAAGGAGGAGGCCTCCGCATGAAGCTCGAACGCGTCGAAGTCGTCCACATCGCCCTGCCCCTCGTCACCCCGTTCCGTACGTCCTTCGGGACCATGACGACGAAGGACACCTTCCTCCTGCGTGTCGTCACGGACGCGGCGGAGGGCTGGTCGGAGTTCGCCGCCGACCCCGAGCCGCTGTACTGCTCGGAGTTCGTGGCGGGCGCCGAGATCGTGCTCCGCGACTTCCTGCTGCCGCGCGTGGCCGCCCTCCCGGACCTCACGGCCGCCGCGCTCGCCCCCGCGATGGCGAAGATCAAGGGCCACGAGCTGGCCAAGGCGGCGCTGGAGACGGCCGTGCTCGACGCCGAGCTGCGCGCGTACGGCATGCCGCTCGCGACCTATCTGGGGTCCGTGCGCGACCGTGTACCCGCCGGGGTCTCCGTCGGCATCAAGGAGTCCGTCCCGGCACTTCTCGACGACGTGGAGCGCTATCTCGCCGAGGGGTACGTCCGCATCAAGCTGAAGATCGAACCCGGCTGGGACGTGGATCCCATACGGGCCGTGCGGGAGCGCTTCGGGGACGCGCTGCCGCTCCAGGTCGACGCGAATACGGCGTACTCGCTCGCGGACGCCGAGCATCTGCGCCGGCTCGACGAGTTCGGGCTGCTGCTGATCGAGGAGCCGCTGGAGGAAAACAACCTGCACGCGCACACGCGCCTCCAGCAGCGCATCGCCACCCCTGTCTGCCTGGACGAGTCGCTGCACAGCGCCCGCGACACAGCGTCCGCGCTCGCCATGGACGCGTGCCGGGTCGTGAATGTGAAGCCCGCCCGGGTCGGCGGCTATCTGGAGGCCCGCCGTATCCACGACGTGGCGCACGCGCACGGGGTGCCGGTGTGGTGCGGCGGCATGCTGGAGACGGGCATCGGCCGGGCCCCGAACCTGGCGCTGGCGGCCCTGCCCGGCTGCACGCTCCCCGGCGACACCTCCGCCTCCAGCCGCTACTTCGCCGAGGACATCACCGAGCCCTTCGTCCTCGAGGAGGGCCATCTGCCGGTCCCGCGGACGCCCGGCATCGGCATCGCCCCCCTCCCGGAGGCCCTGCGCCGCTTCACGACCGCCCGGCGGGACCTGTACGGGGGCCGTGCCGGTCGGTGACGTGAGACCTGTACGGGAGCCGCGCTGAGCGGTGACGTTAGATTGACTCCGTGCTCTCTCGCCTCACGCGCCCCCAGGCCGTCGCCGTCTGCGCCCTTCCCGTCGTGGCCCTGCTCGCCACGGCGGTGTTCGCCCCGCTGCCGTTCTCCGTGGCGCAGCCCGGCCTGACGGCGAACGTCCTCGGCGAGAACAAGGGCGACCCAGTGATCACGATCAGCGGGACGGCGACCCGTCGGACGCGCGGGCAGCTGCGGATGACGACGATCGAGGCGACCGGCCCGGACGCGCGTGTCTCCCTCAGCGATGTGCTCGACGGCTGGTTCGCCACCGACCGGGCCGTGATGCCGCGCGACTCGGTCTACCCGAGCGGGAACAGCGTCAAGGAGATCGAGCGGCACAACGCGGACGAGATGAGGAAGTCCCAGGACATGGCCACCGAGGCGGCGCTCTCGTACCTCCACGAGAAGAACGACGTCAAGGTCACGCTCAAGCTCGCCGACGTCGGCGGGCCCAGCGCCGGGCTGCTCTTCTCGCTCGGCATCGTCGACAAACTGGACGGCGACGGCAGCGGCGGCGACCTCACGGGGGGCCGCACCATCGCGGGTACGGGGACGATCGACACCGACGGCAAGGTCGGCGCGGTGGGGGGAGTCGCCCTGAAGACCCAGGCCGCGCGGCGCGACGGGGCGACGATCTTCCTCGTACCGAGGGCGGAGTGCTCGGACGCGAAGTCGGAGCTGCCGAAGGGGCTGCGGCTGATTCCGGTGACCACCCTGAAGGGCGCGGTGGACGCTCTGGTGTCCCTGGAGAAGGGGAAGGGCTCGGTTCCGAGCTGCTAGCTAGTGCGCTACGGCCACCTTCGGCGCGGAGGCGAGGCGCAGGCCGACCTCTACGAGGGTCCAGCCGAGGCGGGTGCGCAGTTCGCTCGGACGCTTGGTCCCGGCGGCGAGACGGTACGCGTCGGCCTGGGCCTGGAGTTCGGCGGCGCGGGTGTGGTGCAGGGCGAGGTGGGTGTGCGGCTCGATCATCGGGTGCCTCTCTCAATCCGTGGTGATGGGGAAGGCGTGCGTGTGGATGCGTACTTGTGCGGCGTCCGCGTCGTCCTCGGTGGCGGCGAGGTCGCGGTAGCTCTCGACGAGCGCGTGCATCTTCTCGGTGAGTTCGCGGGTGAGCTCGGGCGTCAGCCGTAGCGTCGCGCTGCTCATGTCCCAGACGCGGTTCCATTCCTCCGGCCATGTGTCCCGGTTGCCCAGCCAGGTGGACAGGTCCCGGGTCTGCGTGGTCGCGACCTCGTGGAGGTACATGTCGGCGGCCCCGCGCACGGCCGGGTCGGCGTTCGTGAGCAGAGAGTCGTCGAAACTGAGGCCGCGGTGGGCTGCCTTCCACCACCGCTCCCTCCCCTTGCCCCGCTCGGGGGCGTCCTCGACGAAGCCGTGGGCGGCGAGCTGACGCAGGTGGTAGCTGGTGGCACCGCTCGACTCGCCCAACTTCTGGGCGAGTTGGGAGGCGGTGGCCGGACCGCCGAAGCGCAGGGCGTCCAGGAGCTGCATGCGCAGGGGGTGTGCGAGCCCGCGCAGGGAGCGGGCGTCGAGACTGCGGACCTGTGGATCCTGGGGCTCGTTCATGCGTACCAACATAACGTTGCAAAGGAATAGTTGCAAGGATTGCTTTGCAACCAAGTCTTTGGAAGTCGAGGAGACGGCCGACCCGTGTCACCCTCCCTTGACGAACCCCTCCGCCTTCATCCAGTCCAGCGCCACCTGGTGCGGATCCTCCCCGTTCACGTCCACCCTCGCGTTCAGGTCCCGCGCCACCGTGTTGTTCAGCCTCTTCGTCACCGGCTCGATGACCTGGGCGATCGCCGGATACTTCTTCAGGGCCTTGGAGTTGATCTCAGGGGCGGCGTTGTAGTTGGGGAAGAACTTCTTGTCGTCGGCCATCACCGCCAGGTTCATCGACTTGATGCGCCCGTCGGTGGTGAACACCTCCCCGTACGTGCAACTCCCCTTCGCCACCTGGGTGTAGATGATCCCGGTGTCCATCTGGGTGACGTTCTTCGCCGGCACGTTCATCCCGTACGCCTTCTCCAGGCCCGGCAACCCGTCGGCCCGGTTGGCGAACTCGCTCTCCACGCACAGCGTGACCGCGCCCGGGTCCGACCTGGCCAGCGCGGCCACGTCGGAGAGCGTCTTCGTGCCGTACTTCTTGAAGTTGGCCTGGTTCATGGCGAGCGCGTACGTGTTGTTGAGGGCGGACGGCGGCAGCCAGGTCAGCCCGTTCTTGAGGTCGGCGTCCCGCACGGCCTGCCACTGCTTCAACGGGTTGTCGATGGGCGAACTGTTGCCGAGGTACGTGATCCACGCCGTGCCCGTGTACTCGTACATGGCGTCCGCGTCTCCGCTCTTGACGGCCTCGCGGGCGCCGATCGACCCCTGGATGCCGGTCCGGTCGAGTACGTCCGCGCCGGCCGCCTCGAAGGCGATGCCCATGATCGCGCCGAGGATCAGCTGCTCGGTGAACTCCTTGGAGGTCACGGTGAGATCGGCGCCCTTGAGCGGTTCGCCCACTCCGATCGAGCCGGGCCTGACGTCGTCGACCATGGGGGAGCCGCTGGTCAGACCGCAGCCGGAGGCCAGCACCAGCACCCCGGCCAGCAGCAGAAACCCGCGCCTCACGACCCTGCCTCCAACCCGCGTGGACGGAGCAGCAGTTCGGCCAGCGACGCGAGCCAGTCGACGAGCAGCGCTAGCGAGACCGTGAGGATCGAGCCGAGGACCAGGACCGGCATCCGCTGGGTGGTGATCCCGGTGGTGATGAGGACGCCGAGACCGCCTCCGCCGCCGAAGGTGGCGAGGGTGGCCGTACCCACGTTCAGGACGAGGGCCGTGCGCACGCCGGCGAGGATCAGGGGGACGGCGAGGGGGAGTTCGATGCGGGACAGGACGCCCAGCGGCGACATGCCGATGCCGCGGGCCGCCTCGAGGAGCGTCGGGTCGTTGGCCTTCAGGCCCGCGATCGTGTTGGACAGGACCGGCAGGACGGCGTAGATGATGATGCCGATCAAGGCGGCCTTCTGACCGGTGCCGAGCCAGATGACCAGGAGCGCCAGCAGGCCGATCGCCGGCGTCGCCTGTCCCATGTTGGCGAAGGTCATCGCGACCGGCGTCGCTTTCCGGAACGCCCTGCGGGTGAGCAGGATGCCCAGCGGGATCGCGATGATCAGCACGAAGAAGGTGGAGATGGCGGTCAGTTGGATCTGTTGCCACAGGGCCTTGGACACCTGGCCGTTCGACAGGGCGTTCTCGGAGATCGGGTCGAGGTGCGCCTGCTGGAACCAGATCCAGGTGGCGAGCAGCACGGCGATCAGCAGAACGGGCAGGAAGGTCAGCTTCTGCCAGGTGACGCGGCGCCTGGTCGTGGCGGGCGGCGGCGGGGCCTCCTGTTCCGCCTCGCCCTCGTCCCGGAAGGCGAGCCCCTTGACGTCGTGCTCGTCCTCGGGCCGTTGCTCGGCCGGGGGAGTGTTCACGCCTTCGCCTCCCCGGTGTCGACGCCCTCCTGGTCGTGGTGGGTCTGCAGGGCGCGCGCCTCCTCCAGCTCGTGCTGGTGCTCCATCGCGTCGAGCCGGTCGGCCTCGAGGAGTTCGTGCACGGAGTTCATCAGCGTCTCCATGTCGACGACGCCGGTGTACTCGCCGCGCCGCCCGGTGACCGCGACCCGGCCCGTGTTGTCGATGAGCACCGCCTCCAGGGCGTCCCGCAGTGTCGCGTCCCTGGTCACCGTGTCGTGCACCAGCGTGCCCGCCCGTGCCAGTGAGCCCCTGGCCCGCATCAGGTCGCCGCGCCGCAGCCACTTGTAGGGGCGGCCCCGCTTGTCCAGCAGCAGGATCTCGTTCGTACCGCTGGAGCGGAGCTTGTTGAAGATGTCCTGGAGCGGGTCGTCGACGGTGACCGTCGGATAGTCCGTGATCTCCACGTCCCGTACACGGGTGAGGTTGAGCCGCTTGAGCGCCGCGCCCGCGCCCACGAACCCCGAAACGAAGTCGTCGGCCGGATTGGTGAGGATCGCCTCCGGGGTGTCGAACTGGGCGATGTGCGAGCGCTCGCGCAGGACCGCGATCCGGTCACCGAGCTTGATCGCCTCGTCGAAGTCGTGCGTGACGAAGACGATCGTCTTGTGCAGCTCGTACTGGAGCCGGATCAGCTCGTCCTGGAGGTGGTCGCGGGTGATCGGGTCCACCGCTCCGAACGGCTCGTCCATCAGCAGGACGGGCGGATCGGCGGCGAGCGCCCGGGCCACCCCCACCCGTTGCTGTTGGCCGCCCGAGAGCTGGCGCGGATAGCGGCCCTGGAACTCGCCCGGGTCCAGCCCGACCAGGTCCAGCATCTCCTCGACCCGCGCCTTGATCCTCGACTTGGACCAGCCGACCATTTTCGGTACGAGCGCGATGTTCTGGGCGACGGTCATGTGCGGGAAGAGCCCGGAGGACTGGATCGCGTAGCCGACCTTGCGGCGCAGCTTCACCGGGTCCATGTCGGTGACGTCCTCGCCGCCGATGCGGATACGGCCGCCGGTCGGCTCGATCAGCCGGTTGATCATCTTCAGGGTGGTGGACTTCCCGCACCCTGACGGACCCACGAGGACGACGAGTTCACCCGCCTTGATCTCCATGTTGACGCTGTCCACGGCGGGATCGCGGCTGCCCGGATACCGCTTGGTGAGATTCTCCAGCTCGATCGTCGCACCCGTGGTGGAGGCGGAGGTGGAGGCGGAGGCGGAGGCAGTCTCAGGCACGGATCCCCCTCGGAATGGTCAGCCGCCCGATCAGGACGTACGCGGCGTCGAACAGCAGCGCCAGAATGATGATCCCGAGCGTGCCCGCGAGCACCTGGTTGAGCGCGTTCTTGCTGCCCAGGGAGCCGATGCCGCGGAAGATCTCGTTGCCGAGGCCGGGCCCTGAGGCGTACGCCGCGATGGCCGCGATGCCCATCAGCATCTGGGTGGAGACCCGGATGCCGGTGAGGATCGGCGGCCAGGCCAGCGGCAGCTCGACCCGCACCAGCCGGGCGAACCGCGACATGCCGATGCCCTTCGCCGCGTCCACGAGCGAGGGATCGACGCCGCGCAGGCCCACGATCGCGTTGCGCACGATCGGCAGCAGCCCGTACAGGGTCAGCGCGGTGACGGTCGGCGGCACGCCCAGGCCCACGATCGGGATCAGCAGACCGATCATGGCGAGCGACGGGATGGTCAGAATCGTGGACGTGGTGGTCGTGGCGAGACTGCCGGCCCACTCGCTGCGGTAGGTGACGACACCGATCACCACGCCGATGACGGTCGCCACGACCATGCACTGGAAGACCGCGCTGGCGTGCTGGTAGGCGTCCGTGAGCAGCTGCTGATGGCGGCTGCTCAGGTACTCCCAGAAGTTCACGCCACCTCACCCCGGTCCTCGGTCAGTGCTCGGTCGCCGCCTGCTCCACCAGCGGGATGATCCGTAGCGGAACGGGGTTCTCCATGACGATCGCCGTGGAGGCCCGGACGATGCCATCAAAACCGACAACCCGGTCGATCACCCGCTGGAGATCGGCGTTCGAGCGCGCCACGAGCCGGCACAGCATGTCCCCGCCGCCGGTGGTGGTGTGCAGCTCCAGGACCTCGGGCACGGTCGCCAAATGGGCCCGTACGTCAGCCCCTTGGCCCTGCCGGATCTGCAGGGTCGCGAACGCGGTGACGGGGTACCCGAGCGCCGCGGGGTCCACCTGCGGTCCGAACCCGCGGATGACTCCGTTCGACTGAAGCCGGTCGAGCCGGGCCTGCACCGTGCCGCGCGCGACCCCGAGCCGCCGCGACATCTCCAGGACGCCGATGCGCGGCTCCTCGGCGAGCAGCACGAGGAGCCGGCCGTCCAGATGATCGATCGCCACGCGGACCTCCGAGATGGTCATCCTGTACATAAAGCCCGGCGATACCCGCCTTGCTCTGAGCACATTGTCCAGCCGATACGCAAACTGTTGCGCACCTTGCGGAACGGAGGGAGTCTGCGGCCATGACGCAGACCACACACCACACCCCTGACACCGCCCGGCAGGCCGACCCCTTCCCGGTCAAGGGAATGGACGCGGTCGTCTTCGCCGTCGGCAACGCCAAGCAGGCCGCGCACTACTACTCCACCGCCTTCGGCATGCGGCTCGTGGCCTACTCCGGACCGGAGAACGGCAGCCGCGAGACGGCGTCGTACGTCCTCGAGAACGGCTCGGCGCGCTTCGTCCTCACCTCCGTCATCAAGCCCGCCACCACCTGGGGCCACTTCCTCGCCGAGCACGTGGCCGCGCACGGCGACGGCGTCGTCGACCTCGCCATCGAGGTGCCGGACGCGCGCGCCGCGTACGCGTACGCCATCGAGCACGGCGCCCGTTCGGTCGAGGAGCCGTACGAGATCAAGGACGAGCACGGCACGGTCGTCCTCGCCGCGATCGCCACGTACGGCGAGACACGCCACACGCTCGTCGAGCGCTCGGGCTACGAGGGCCCCTATCTGCCCGGTTTCGTGACCGCGAAGCCGATCGTGGAGCCGCCCGCCCACCGCACCTTCCAGGCCATCGACCACTGCGTCGGCAATGTCGAACTCGGCCGCATGAACGACTGGGTCGGCTTCTACAACAAGGTCATGGGCTTCACGAACATGAAGGAGTTCGTGGGCGACGACATCGCGACCGAGTACAGCGCCCTGATGTCGAAGGTCGTCGCCGACGGCACGCTCAAGGTCAAGTTCCCGATCAACGAGCCCGCCATCGCCAAGAAGAAGTCCCAGATCGACGAGTACCTGGAGTTCTACGGCGGCGCGGGCGTCCAGCACATCGCGCTGAACACGAACGACATCGTCGAGACCGTACGCACCATGCGCGCGGCCGGAGTCCAGTTCCTCGACACCCCCGACTCCTACTACGACACCCTCGGCGAGTGGGTCGGCGACACCCGTGTCCCCGTCGACACCCTGCGCGAGCTGAAGATCCTCGCCGACCGCGACGAGGACGGCTATCTGCTGCAGATCTTCACCAAGCCGGTCCAGGACCGGCCGACCGTCTTCTTCGAGATCATCGAGCGGCACGGCTCGATGGGCTTCGGCAAGGGCAACTTCAAGGCCCTGTTCGAGGCGATCGAGCGGGAGCAGGAGAAGCGGGGCAACCTGTAAGCCACCTGTGGATCGGCGTGTGTCCGCGCGCCGAACTTGCAGCCGTAGAACCCCAGTTGGGACTCTCAAGTCCTGTGGACGCCGCCCGGGCGCCCACAGGACACGGGAGGACGAGGCCTCATGGGGGAGACACAGGCCGGCACCACCACCGTCGAGGGGCGCATAGACCTCGCCACACCGGCCGTCCGCTGGCTGTGGAAGAAGGACACACTCCGCGAGAAGACGGTCGCGCAGTCCTTCGCCTTCGACGAGGTGAACAAGCGGCTGTACGTCCTGCAGATCGCGCCCGGCGGCAGGGGCCGGGGCAACCTGTGCCTGAGCAAGCTCGACTACGAGGGCAACCGGCTCGGCCACATGTATCTGCCGGGCTTCGGACACGGCGTGTCCATGGGCGTGCAGAACGCCTCCAACGGCACCGTCTGGATCTGGACGGAGGCCGACGCGCCGAAGGGGAACGGATACGGCAGGGGCGTCACCCGCTTCCGCTTCTTCAACGGACAGACGCGCACCCTCGGCCAGGTCAAGGTCCGCCACCCGATAGCCGGGTCCGTCAACAACCAGCCGTCCGTCTGTATGGCCGGCAGCCGCATCGCCATACGCCACCGCGTTGCGGGCAAGCCGCGCTACCGCGTCTGGGACCTCGACACCTTCATCGCGGGCGACTACGCGGACCACCTCGCCGACTTCGCGCAGACCGGCGCCCACCCGGACCCCGACATCCCGTTCCAGGGGTACGCGCTGCACGGCGACCACCTCTACCAGCTCGCGGGCACGGCGTACGACGAGGCGGCCAACCCGCCCGCGCGCCACGGCAACGCGTACCTCTCCTGCCTCGACATCCGCACCGGCAAGCTGCTCCAGCGGGAGCGGACCGAGGCCGGGTACTCGCTCGACCACCGCGAACCCGAGGGCCTCGCCATCCGGCGCACGGGTGGCCTGCGGCTGTACATGGGGCTCGCCTCGGGTGTCGAGGGGGCCCGCAGATTCTCGGCCTTCTACAAGCCGTACAAGGCATAGCCGGGCGGGCGTCGTACGCTGACCGCATGGCCAGGATCAACGACGTGGGCGGCGTGCAAGGCTTCGGTGCCCTCGACACCAGCGACGACACCGAGCCCTTCCACGCCGACTGGGAGGCCCGGGTCGTCGGCCTCTTCAACGCGCTGCGCGGACAGGGGCTGTTCAACACCAACGAGTTCCGGGACGCGATCGAGTCGATGCCGGCCAAGGAGTACCTGGCGGCCTCGTACTACGAGCGGTGGTTCACCGCGATCTGCGCGCTGCTGGAGCGCAAGGGTGTCATCGCGCCGGGCGAGCTGGACGCACCGGACGAGACCGGGGCCGGGGCCCATGGCTGAGGACCGCTTCGCGCCGGGCACATACGTCCGCACCTTCGACCACGATCCGCCGCACCACACCCGCCTGCCGCGCTACGCCCGCGGCAAGCGGGGCGTCGTCGTCGAGCCAGAGGGACGTGCCGAACTCGCGGACGTCAGCGCGCGGGGGAGCGGCCCCGACACTCCGGTCGAGCAGGTGTACGCGGTCCGCTTCGCGGCCCGTGACCTGTGGGGCGAGGGCGACCATCACGTCGTACTGGACTTGTGGGAAAGCTACTTGGAAGAGGATCCCGGACATGAGCGGTGACCACGCGGACGCGCTGATCTCCCGGAGGGTGCGGCGCCTGGAGAGCCTGCTGGAGGAGAAGGGGGTGCTCTCGGGCGGGGTGCTGGACGAGGCGATCGACGCGTTCCTCGCCCAGTCGTCGCCGGCCAACGGGGCGCGTGTCGTGGCCCGCGCCTGGGTGGACCCGGCCTTCAAGTCCCGCCTGCTGGCCGACGGGACGGCCGCCGTCCAGGAGCTCGGCTTCATGGAGGGCTCGTACCAGCGTCTGCGCGTCGTGGAGAACACGGAGTCCGTGCACAACGTCATCGTGTGCACCCTCTGCTCCTGCTACCCGCTCCGGCTCCTCGGTCCCTCCCCGAGCTGGTACAAGTCCGAGTCCTACCGTTCCCGCGTCGTCCGCGAACCCCGCGCGGTGCTGGCCGAGTTCGGCCTCCTCCTGCCCGCCGACACGCAGATCTCGGTCTGGGACTCCAGCGCCGAGACCCGCTATCTGGTCCTCCCCCGCCGCCCCGCCGGCACAGACTCCCTGGACGAACCGGAACTGACGGCCCTGGTCACCCGCAACGCCCTCATCGGCACGGCGGCCGTCTGAACCCGTCGGACCTACGCCCCTGGGGGTTCGTGGGCTGGCGCCCCGACGGCGGCCGGCCCCGCGCGGCGCGCCCCCGCGCTCAGCGCGTCCCCGGGCCTCCCGGGGCCGGTGTCGGTGTCGGTGCCGGCTCGGACGGCTCCGGGGTCGAGGGGTCTCCGGGGTCCTCCTCCGGCTCGTTCGGGTCCTGGACCGGGGGTTCGCCCAGGGCCGCCAGTGCCTGGTGGGCCTGTGGTACGAGGAGGGGGGAGAAGTACGGGTTGACGCGCAGGGCCTCGGCGAGGTGGCGGCGGGCCGGCCCGGCCAGGTCGAGGTCGCGTTCGATCTGCCCCCGGTGATAGGCGTAGAGCGCACTGCGTACGCCACCCCCGTGCTCCTTGTCCGTGGCCCGCGTGGCGAACTTGAGCGCGTCCTCGTTGTCCCCGGCCCGGTGCAGAGCCCAGCCCAGCGCGTCCGCGACGGGAATGCCGGGCTGACGCAGCCACTCGGCGTGCAGCCGCCGCACCGCCTCCACCGGATCCCCGTGGTCCGCCTCGAACAGCCCGAGGACCAGCTCGTCGTCCACGCCGGCCGCGGTCTCCTGCCGCACCCGTTCCCGCAGCAGGTCGTACTGCGCCCGCGCGTTCCTGCTGAGCCCCAGCTTCTCGTACAGCTCCCCCAGCTCCAGCGCGTACCGCGGCGCGGGCCGCTTGGCGAGCGCCGACCGATAGGCCCTCAACGCCTCCGAGGTGCGCCCGAGTGCCGCCAGCGCGCGCCCCCGCCCGGCGAGCGCCCCGTGCTCGTCGGGATCGGCGCGCAGCGCGGCCTCGTAGTAGCTCAGTGACTGCTCCCGGTCCCCGCGCTCCCACGCCAGGTCACCCGCCTGCTCGAGAAAGACCGCCTGCTCGGCGGGCGTCTTCGCGGCCGCCGCCGCGTCGGCGATCGAGGCCACCGCGTCCTCCCGCCAGCCGCGGTCCCAGTAGACGCGCGCGGCCCGCGCCATCACCGTCGGCCCGGTGCGCAGCCCCAGCAGCTTGTCCAGGGTCTTGCGGGTCGCCTTGTAGTCCCCGAGCCCGGTGTACGCGTCGATCAGCGGCGGATACGCCGTCCACCGCTTGGGCGCCAGCCGCACCGCCTCCTCGCCCCACTTCTTCGCCGCCCGGAAATCGCCCCGCGCGACGGCGAGCGTGGCGAGCCCGTCCAACGCCTCCGGGTTCGCCCTCGGCCCGACGGTCAGCGACGTACGCAGGGCGTCCTCGGCCTTCGCGTAGTACGCGGGCGTCGCGGTTCGCCGCGCCCGCTCCACGTACGCGTCGCCGAGCACCGCCCACGACTGCCCGTCGCGCGGGTGAGCCCGCAGATAGGCCTCGCGATCCCCGATGAGCGCCGCCAGATCGGGCAGCGCGGCCGGCACCCCGGCGCCCACCGCCGTCATCGCGCGGTTCAACGGACCCGCCGCCGGCCGCGGCGCCGCGGGATGCCGCGCCGAGGGATGCCGCACCGAGGGGAGCAGGACCAGCACACCGCCGAGGACGGCACCGCCCGCGACCACGCCGATCAGCACACGCCGGGCGACGGGGGAGAGGCGCGCCCCGGAGGGCTCCTGAGGCTGCAGCCCGGTGAGCACCGGCTGTCGCTCTTCGATCTCCATGCCGCTCACTGTGCGTCAATATGATGACCACATCCCGGCACGCCAAGGCTCGCGCGGATGGGGTTCACACCGATGGCCCCGAGTGCGACGCTGTGATCATGAGCCGTATCGAAGCCCCGCGCGACGAAGCGACCGGCAACCTCACGGACCGGCTGCTGAGCGGCCTGCCGGCCGAAGCCGTTCTCACCGATCCGGACGTCACGGCCTCGTACGCCAACGACATGGCGAGCTTCTGCGAGGCGGGCACCCCCGCCGTGGTCGTCCTGCCGCGCACCGTCGAACAGGTCCAGCACGTCATGCGCACCGCGACCGAGCTGCGCGTCCCGGTCGTCCCGCAGGGCGCCCGCACCGGCCTGTCCGGCGCAGCGAACGCCTCGGACGGCTGCATCGTGCTGTCCCTGGTGAAGATGGACCGGATCCTCGAGATCAACCCGGTCGACCGGATCGCCGTCGTCGAGCCCGGCGTCATCAACGCCACGCTCTCCCGAGCGGTGGGCGAACACGGCCTGTACTACCCGCCGGACCCCTCCAGCTGGGAGATGTGCACGATCGGCGGCAACATCGGCACGGCCTCCGGCGGCCTGTGCTGCGTCAAGTACGGGGTGACGGCCGAGTACGTCCTCGGCCTGGACGTCGTCCTCGCCGACGGACGGCTCATGTCCACCGGCCGCCGTACGGCGAAGGGCGTCGCCGGCTACGACCTCACCCGCCTCTTCGTGGGCTCCGAGGGCTCGCTCGGCATCGTCGTACGGGCAATCCTGGCCCTGAAGCCGCAGCCGCCCCAGCAGCTGGTCCTGGCCGCCGAGTTCGGGTCGGCGCGGGCCGCCTGCGACGCCGTCTGCCGGATCATGGAGGGCGGGCATGTGCCGTCCCTCCTCGAACTGATGGACCGTACGACCGTGAAGGCCGTCAACGACCTCGCGCACATGGGCCTCCCGGAGACCACCGAGGCGCTGCTGCTGGCCGCCTTCGACACCCACGATCCGGCCGCCGACCTCGCCGCGGTCGGCGCGCTCTGCGAAGCCGCGGGCGCCACCCAGGTCGTCCCCGCGGAGGACGCGGCCGAGTCCGAACTCCTCCTCCAGGCACGGCGGTTGTCGCTCACCGCGCTCGAGGCGGTCAAGGGCACCACGATGATCGACGACGTCTGCGTGCCGCGCTCCCGGCTCGGCGACATGCTCGAGGGCGTCGAGCGCGTCGCGGAGAAGTACGCCCTGACCATCGGCGTCTGCGCGCACGCCGGTGACGGCAACACCCACCCCACCGTCTGCTTCGACGCCGGCGACCCCGACGAGTCCCGGCGCGCCCGCGAGTCCTTCGACGAGCTCATGGCCCTCGGCCTGGAACTCAGCGGCACGATCACCGGGGAGCACGGCGTGGGCGTCCTGAAGAAAGAGTGGCTGGCGCGCGAGATCGGCCCGGTGGGCGTGGAGATGCAGCGGGCGATCAAGGCGACGTTCGACCCGCTGGGGCTGCTGAATCCGGGCAAGCTCTTCTGATCCCCGATCCCGTCACTCCCCGTCCTTCGACTCGTCCGACGGCCACGGGTCCCGCAGCCACAGGTCGTCGGCCGGCGTCGGAGCGAGCAGCTCGGCGAGGCCGGCGTCGATGCCGAGCTGCTCGGCCTCAGAGCCCGGCGGGACCGCCCGCAGGGTGCGCTCCAGCCACGCCGAAACCTGCGCGGCGGGCGCCTCGAGCAGCGCGTCGCCGTCCGGCGAATTCAGCGCCATCAGCACCACGCTGCGGCCCGCGACCTTCGTCGGCCACACCCGCACATCGCCGTGACCGCAGGGCCGGAACACCCCCTCCACGAGCAGTTCGCGGGCGAAGGTCCAGTTGACGGGGTGGTCGGAGCCGATATGAAAGGCGATGTGGACGGCGTACGGATCGTCGGTGCGGTAACTGAGCCGCGCCGGGACGGGGATGCTGCGCTCGGGTGACAGGACGAGTTTGAGCTCGAGCTCACGTTCCACGACGGTGTGCATGTCGGTGCGCTTCCTTTCGTTGTACGGGCCCTGTGAGCGGCCCCGTACGAGTGGAGAGCGCGTTGGTCCGCGAGCATTACGCGGGTTCGAGAGCTTTTTCGGAGGCGTTCTGAGCCCGTCAGGCGTTTGAGAACGAGCGCGAAGAGCGACATGGAGGTGCCCAAATGGGGGCTGTGAGTGCCGGAGCCGCCCAGTGGCACGCGCCGGTCTGATAGATGTGGAGCCCCCAAGAAACCCCCGAGCAGATACGGGACGACGGACATGAGCGCCCCAACCCCGGCCCCCGGTGACGACAGGCCCCGCGAAGGGTATTACCCGGACCCCTCCATTCCTGGATATGTCCGGTACTGGAACGGTGCCGCCTGGGTACCGGGTACGAGCCGCCCGGCGCCGTCCGACGGCGAGCCGCTCGCGCCGCCGCCCGGCGTGCGCCCCGCCCACGTGCCCGCACCGGCGCCCGCACCCGCGGAGGAGACGGGACCGCACTTCTTCGACGAGGACCCGCAGCCCCGCCGGACGAATCCCGCCGACGCCCAGCACGGCAGCCGCCCCGAGCCCGCCACCGCGTGGGGCGCCGACCGCTCCCAGCAGTCCGGCTTCGGCGGCGAACAGGACCGCCGCGTGTCCTGGGGCGCGCCCCAGGGTGCCGACCCGCGCATCCCGCGCGCGGCACAGCCGGCCGACGCGGTCATCCAGCCCGACGGCACGTCCTCCCGCACGGACGGTACGGCGACGATCCCGCCCGCCGACCCGGGCAGCGGTGCCCAGCCCCCGGCATCCGGCGGCACCGTGGTGTTCCGCCGTCCCACGGGGCCGGTGCGGCCCGCGGGGGCGGAGGGCGGCACTACGGGGAACGCCGGTTCCAGTGGAGCCGTCGACCGGGGCACGCCGCCCGGAACCTGTACGTCGGCCGTCGCTGTGGGCGTCCACCCCGTTCGTATCCAGTGGGTGCTGATGTCCTTCGGCAGGGC
>NZ_JBEZKJ010000141.1:0-15904 GCF_040651675.1 Streptomyces sp. NPDC048415
CGTCCGTGAGCTCGTGTCGCCGCACCATACGGGCGTCCTGCCCGGCAAACCACGAGATCCACCCAGCCCACCAAGAGCCATCAGAAATGGCCTAGCCCATGACTTCGCCGTTGACGCGGTCCCGGCATTGGGTCCGGCGACACCGCGGGGGCTGCCGCCTCAGCCGCGAAACTCGGCCACGGCCTTGCCGAGGTCGCGTTCGAGCTCACCGGGCGTCTGGAGGCCCCGGTCCGCGAGGTAGTCCAGGCGCTCACGGGATTCGGGCAGTGCAACCAGACCGAGGAACGTGGCCGAGTCGGAGCGGACGTTCGCTCGGTCAGGCAGCGTGAGGCCGTTGATGGCGCGCTTGGCGGCCTTGACTCCCTCGGGCGGGAAGCCGGCGATGCGCTTGGCCAGGCTCTCAACGAAGCCGTCCAGTTCGGCGTCGGGCAGAGCGCGGTTGATCCAGCCGTAGCGCTCGGCGAGGTCGGCGTCGAAGTCGTCGGCGCCGGTGATGGCCTCGATGGCACGTGTCCTGCCGAGCCGCCGGGTCAGGTGCTGTATGCCGCCGGCGCCGGGCAGGGCGCCGGTGCCGGACTCGAACTGTCCGAAGATCGCGTTCTCGCGCGAGGCGAAGATCATGTCGCAGGCCAGGGCGAGTTCATTGCCACCGCCGCGGGCCCTACCGCGCACCTTGGCGATGGTGATCATCGGGACGTGCGCCAGCTTGTACAGGAACATGCCGAGCGAGGCGTCACCGGGACCGCCGGCCTTCGCGGCCTCTGCGGTGTACTGCGGGATCGCCGTGAGGTCCACGTGCGCCGAGAAGAATTCCGGCGAGGCACTGTCGATGACAACGACCCGCACGTCACCGGGGTCGGTGTACAGCGTGTCGACGAGCGAGACCAGGTCGCGCACGAGGTCGACACCGATCAGATTGAGGGGGCCGGCGTCGAGGGTGGCGAACCGGACACCGGCTTCCTGTCGGGTTTGGATCGACGAGTAGGCAAAGCTCATGATCACTCCTGTGGGTGAGGGGTAGGGAAGGGAGCCGCCGGGAAGGGTCACAGGTTCTGCTGGAACCACTCCGGGGCCGTGCGGGACGCCGTCTCGAACTGCGCGTGGTACGGGTCGAAGTGCCCGCCTTCCAGCAGCACGACGCGCTTGGGCTGCAGCGCCCGCTCGTAGGCCTTCAGCGGCAGATCCACACCGGTGATGTGGTCGTGCTGGGCGACGAGCATCATCAGCGGGGTCGGAAGTCGCCTCGCTGCCCGCCTTCGCGCTCGTCGGCATCAAGCGCGGCGACATGGGCCGATCCGGTCGACCCACTCTCCGGGGGTGTACGGGTCCAACGCATCGAGCGGCGGGTCGCTATGTTGTCCACCTTCGCCCCCTCAAGCGGCAGGTTAGTGAGCAACGGCGTCGGGGTCGGTGTAGAAGGCAGGGACGGACGGGTCGTCGCTGACGATGGCGCGGATGGCCGGCTGCTCGCCGGGCAGCTGGGCGCGCTCGTCGTCATCGAACAGTTTCTCCAGCGCCACAACTTCCTCGGCCGCAGAGACGATCAGCTGCTCCCTGTCCCGCGTTGGTGCGGGAAGACGCTTCGAACTCGGCGGAATGGCCCCATGTCGTTGCATCTGTTTCGCCGCCCAACTGCCGTTGGTTTCGATGCTGGTCTCACTTTACTTCCGCCGTCCGACCCGCTCCGACTTTGTGTGATCACCGGAGCCGAGGGCGGCGATGACGATTTGTCGTCCAAGAGCGACCAAGTCGAGGACGGCCGGGCTGACCGGCTGCTGGGGCGCCACGACTACCACGTCGACGTGGCTGGCGGATTCGCAGCCGCACAGTACGTCTACGTCTACGACTGCGCAGAAGCGGACGGCATCGTGCTGCCCACCAAGCGCCGGGCTTACCGCCGCGACACCGACGGTCGTCGCGATCGTCATCTGCACTGGTCACGATGCGGCCAAGAGGGCTCGGCCGGCCCCGCGGCAGCAGTCGCCCCGGGGCCGGCCTTAGCGGGGCGGCTCAGCCCAGGTAGAAGTCCCTGCGGGCGGCCACGAACGCCTCGATCGACTGGGCGGGGATGCCCGTCACGCGCTCCACGCCGTCGGCCGTGCGGTCGTAACGGTTGTCCCGGTGCAGCTGGGCCATGGTGGCGACGTGTTGTTCGAGGTGCGGTGGCATCCCCAGCTTCGGGAGCTGGGCCTCCCACCGGTCCAGCGGCACGTCCACATAGGCCACCGGACGACCCAGCGCCCGAGAGAATTCCGCCGCCAGCTCCGTCATGTCGACCGAGCGCGGCCCGGTCAGCTCGTAGACCTGTCCGATGTGCGGAGCCGGGTCGCGGAGCACGGTGGCGACGACCCGGGCGACGTCGTCCACGGCGACCGGCGAGGTGCGGCCGGTGCCGAACGGCAGCGCGATCGTGCCGTTCTCCTGAATCGACCGCGCCGCCATCGTGGTGAACAGCGGAGTGTCCAGGAACGCCGTCGGCCGGATGTGCACCACGGGCAGGCCGGACCAGTTCAGTACCTGCTCCGCCAGCCAGTGCAGGCGCTGCTGGTGCGACTCCTCGGTGCTGGTGGCGGTCATCTGCGACACCGTCATCTGCGACAGGTCGACCAGGGCCTCCAGCTTCCCGTACTCCCTCGCAACGGAGGCCACCACGGTCGCCGCCAGCAGGTGGTCCGGCGACACGCGCATCGCGAAGTACATCCGCGTCACGCCCTGCAGCGCGGCCGCTACCGTCTCGGGCCGGGTCAGGTCACCGATGACGACCTCTGCGCCGAGCGCCCGCAGCTCAGCCGCACGCTCGTCCTCGCGACGGACCATGAAACGCACTGGCACATCCTGAGCACGCAATTGCTCGAAGACCGTACGGCCCACGCCGCCGGCACCGGGGATAAGAACAAGGTTGCTGGCAAGCATCAGTCGATCTCCTTCGGAGTAATGGAATATCTGAGTTGAGGTGTGGTCAGAGTGTCAGCGGAGCTGTCAGCAAGGCGTTGGCCGCGGCGATGTCACCGCTGATCCACTCCGGGCTCGCGGGTCGCCGTTTCCACGGGGCGAGCAGCAAGTCGGCTGCGGGGGCCTGCACCTCGGCCGCTGCGGGCCCCGAGTCCACCGGCCGGGCCTGCGGGATGCCGGCCCGCTGGATCAGCGGGCACGCACCGAGCAGAGGACGGCACACAGAGCCTGCCCCGCGCGTCCCGGGCAGCGGGCCCTCAGCCCCGGGCGGCGACCTGTCGGGACCGCAGGCCCACCAGCAGTGCCCCGAGCACGGCCCACAGAGTGAGGGTGATCAGCGGGCCGGCGACGTGGGCACCGCCGAAGTAGCTGAGGTCGGCGACGGCCCGTACGGCGGCGCCGGGCGGGAGCAGCCCCGAGACGATGCGGGCCAGACCGGGCAGCAGGACGACGCCGATGGCGGCGCCGCTGGTCGAGTTGCCGACGGTGAGCAGCAGCAGGGTGGCCACCGGGACGCCGACCGGGCCCAGCCAGGTGCCGAGCAGCTTGGTGGTGAACGCCGCCGCGGCTGCCAGCAGCGCGAGCGTGCCCGCCAGGGGCAGGAACGGTGCGGGTAGGGCTCCCATGACGGGTCCGGCGATGGCGGCAGCGATGGTGCCGCAGGCTGCCGAGAAGCCCCAGATCAGCCGGAACCGGTGGCGCAGGGCCAGCACGTGGCCGAGGCCCAGGGTGTTCTGGGCGAGGACGAACCCGGCGAGGGTCACACCGAACGCCACATAGAAGCCGCACAGTCCACGGCTGTCGAACTTGGCCAGCGGGACGATGTCCGCGGTCTCCAGGTGTTGCCCCGCCTGGTTCGCATAGGTGGCGGCGAGGCCGGTGACGGCGTTGGTGGTGGACAGGCCGTTGGCTCCGGCCACGTCCAGCCGCAGTCCGCCGTCACCGTTGGGGCCGAGGGCTGCAACGGCGTCACGGTGGACCACCGCGCGGCGCGCCGAGGCGGCGTCGGCTGCCTGGTGCACGTCGACGCGGTCGCCGAGCGTCTGGCGGACCTCGGTGGCGAGCTGCTGCCCGGTCACGGCCAGCGGCACGCCGTGCGGCTCGGGGTTGCGCTGGAGGCCCACATAACAGGCGACAAAGGCCGATACCACGACCAGTCCGACGATCGCTGGTTGCAGCCAGGCCCGCACCGGCACCGCCCGGCGGGCGGACGGTCCGGACGGCACGGATGGCGTGGACGCCGCGGGCGGCGAGGACTCGGTGGGGGCGGGTGGCGATTCCACAGGGGGGTCTCCAGTGCTGTCGGTGGTTCTGCGATTGCCGGACGGAGGCCGTCGGCCTCAGACGGTGGGAGGCAGCGCAGGGCCCTGCTTGACCTGCAAGGTGATCTCATCGGCATCAAATAGATGTCGCTAACAATCTAAACGGGGGCTAGGATAGATGGCAAGCGGCATCCATTTGAGGAGAGTGATTGCATGGGCCGCGTGTCCCAGGCGCAAGCACAGGAGAACCGGCAGCGCGTCGTAGCCACCGCCTCCCGGATGTTCCGCGAGAAAGGCACCGCGGTCAGCGTCGCCGACCTGATGAAGGCCGCCGGGCTCACCCATGGCGGGTTCTACAAGCAGTTCGCCTCCAAGGAGGACCTGGTCGACGAGGCCATTGCCCACGCCTTCGACGATCCGGCGGCACACTCGGCGGTGGCGATCGAGGAGCACGCCGGGGAGCATGAGGCCGCCCGCCGGACGCTGATCGAGCGCTACCTCTCGGTGGGGCACCGGGATCACGCCGGAGACGGTTGCCCCGTCTCCGGATTCGCCGCTGACCTGGGGCGCGAGCCCGGCCAGGCCGCCGGCGCCCACCACGTCTACATCAACGGGGTACGGAACCTCGCCGCTCGGCTGGCCACGGGCGACGACGACGGCATGGCCCAGTTCTGCACCATGGTCGGTGCCCTCGTCCTCGCCCGCGCCACCCGGGGCAACCCGCTCTCCGAAGAACTGCTGCAGGCCGCGCGCACGGCTCTCACCGAGAGCGGCACCGGGCAGTCCGAACCGCAGCAGCGCACGGACTGACCGGGGGCCGGCCGCACGGCCGACCGGGCCCGCAGTTCGGCTGCAGGCCGGGCCCGGCCGTCAGTTCCCGTTCCACGGCCGGGCCGGGCGCCGGCGCAGCGGTCCGCGGGCCCCGGGGCGCGCAGCTCGGCCTCGGCCCGCGAGAGCTGTGCGGAGAAGTATGTGCGGAGAAGTAGTAGGACCGGGCCAGCAGCAACGGCTCTTCCCACACCGCCAAGCACACCAAGGCATGGCTGGCCGCGCACCCGCGCTGGCACGCCCACTTGGCTTCCGGGGGCGAGTTGGGCGACGGCGGCCAGAATGACGTCGGTGCCGTGGGTTGGGTGTCGACAAGGTCGACCAGCGGCTGCAGGTCGCGCCCTGACGGATCGTGGGCGGCGTAGTCCTGCAAGTCGCTCCAGGTAGTGAACAGCACCAGTTCGGGATGGGTGGTGCGACGGCCGTCCTTCAGGTCACGGGCAGGCAGGGCCAGGGCGCGCAGGCTGTCTCTTCCCCCGGCCAAGGCACCCGGGATCCGGTCGCCAGCAGTTTCATGACCTGGGCCATGGCACCGACGTTGCTCCGGCACAGTACGGCGTCGGGCCGGGTGACGGAACCGAGTTCGGTCGACACAGCGTCGGTGCCGGTCAGGCCGATCGGGGCACCGGCGATGTGCAGCCACCGGTTGGCCTCCTCGGCGAGCCGGGGGCCGAAGCGGAAGGACTGTGACAGCGCGAGCTGGGTGCCGTCGAAGCCGGTCGTGACGTCTTTGGCGCCGCGCCAGTCGTAGATGGCCTGGGCGGAGTCGCCGACCATCACCAACTGGGCGTGGCCGCGCTGGGCGAGGAAGATTGCGCCGCACCCCGAACGGGCTGATTCCGAAGCGCGCCGCGGGCCGGATCTTCTTGCTCGACGACGAGGTTGGTGCCCTGGGCCTCGTCCAGCAGGAGGAAGTCGGCGTTGATTTCGGGCTCGTGAGGGCCCAGATTTTCAGGTAGTGGTCGGGGTCGAAGCGGACCGAGTCGTCGTCGGGGTGCTGGAGGTCGCCCCACGCCTTGCGGGCGAAGGGGACAAGGAGGGCGGCGAGTTGAGCGTGCGGGGCGTGGTCCTCCAGGGCCCGCAGGCGCGGGACGTGGTCGAGGGATAGCGGGATCGGCGGTGTGGCAGAAGCGGACCAGCGTACGTAGGGCGGTGTCGGAGAGGGTCTTCTGTCAAGGAACGACGCCTCGACCTGCACGACGCCTTCGTCTCCCTTGCCTGCGGCCTCATCTGCTGGAGGCGCCTCAAGAAGTCCCGCCCGTGATCGCGATGCGGGCCTACACGCCCAGCCGCGAGCCCGCCATCGAATCCTCAGGCGGGGCGATCACCCAGCCTGACCGCCCAAAGCGTTTCGTCGTAGCTGCCGGCAGCGTCCAGGCCGAACTCCGCCTCCCCCAACGCCTCCGCACCCGATTCGTCGTAGAGGACTACGGGCAAAGGCGGGTTGAGGAGAAGCTTCTGGCGGCGGATGTCAGCAAGGCTCCTGTCCTGGCAGAGGAGGATTCGACCGAGCTCGTCCCGCAGAGCGAAGTCGGCCCAGATGCGGGGTAGGGAGACATCGGCGAGGTACGAGATGATCGATCCGCTCTCGCCATCCCTGTGAAGCCGCCCGCAGTTGCCGCAGACGTACAGCGACGAGAACGACGCTTCCACGGCACGCTGCCGCTCCTGGGTGTCGAGGTCGGCAGGAGCAGGCCAGGCGATCTGGTCGAAGAGCTCGTCAGGGACGAGCCGGAACTGCTGACCTGAGTTGTGGGAACCGCTGAAGATGTTGCCGCATCCACACTTGAAGCCACCCATGTTCCTCCCCCTTCGAAGCGTTTCTATCAGGTCGACACCGGGTTCGGGACGGAAGCCTTCCCGCGGCCAGTTCGGCAGCAACGGCTCGATCAGCGCCCACAGGTCATGGTCCATCATCACAGTCGGCTGCCCACGGCCCGCCAGTGGACACAACACCGCGTACGTCACGGCGGAGCAGCCACGCTCGACAAGATCGTGTTACGAGCTCTAAGCCCGTGTCCTATGTGGTGAGGCGTCCTTGGCCTCGGTATGGGGCGGGGTACGTGGAGTTGGATTGCTCCGGACGGGTTGTGGGAGATCGCGGAGCCGCTGATCCCGCCGTCGAGGGTGCGGCCGCAGGGCGGTGTGGTGATCTGACGGGCCTCCTCGCGCTGGGCGTGGGGCACGTAACCCCCGGCGAAGAAGCCGGCGGCCGCGATGCGCGGCTCGACCACCGCCAGCCGAAACGCCGAGGGCCATCCACCCGGAGTACCCGACCGGGCCGCCGACCTCGGGCAGCGACAGGAGGGCGTCCAGGGTGGTCCGCCAGTTCGGGACCGCCTTTTCAACCAGCGGGCCGATGAAGGACTCGAAGATCTTGTCGACCGGCTCGCCGGCCTGCATCGCCCGGCGGAGCTCGGCGCGGGCCTGCTCGGCGGCGGCGGAACGGGGCCGGTCACCGCACCCGGCGGCGTCGATGGTGGCCACCGCGTAGCCGTACGCCGCGGTAATTCGGGCCCGGGCCACCAGCCGGGGTTCCCCCTTGGGCAGGCCGTTGTTGTGGGCCATCAGGATCAGCGGGGCCGGTGCGGCGGATTCAGGCGTCCACAGGGTGCCGGTGATCTCGCCGAGGGTGAATTCGCGTTCGAGGACGCCGTCGTCGAGGCGCTGTTCGGAAGTGAAGTGCGTGGTCGTGCCTTTCGGGAGTGCTCAGAGCGGCGCTCCCGGACGACCTATCGCCCGACCGTGACCCCGGAGGGGAGCACCCATGTCGATACTGCGTTCACGGGTACCACCTCCTCAATCTCTCGCATGGCCTCCGGAAAAGCAGCAGTGGTCGCCGTGGTCCGCCAATGGGTTTTTGCGGAGCTCCGTGGCCGGATGCCGCCTCACCACATAGGGCACGGTCTAAGCGCGTCCCTCCTGTGAAATTCCCTGCTCTAATCCTAAATCCGACTTTCCGTCAATTTCCTCACTCCCGGGTGTATTTGCATGAAAAGGAGTGGGTCCGCCGTGTCTTCCCGGCAACCTGTGACAGAGCCCCCGGCCGGGCGTGGACAACCCAGCTATCGGCGGAACGTCGGCGCGGCGGATGCCGATCGTCTCCCGTTCCAGGAACGTTCAACCGGCTGTTCCTGCCTGCGTTGTGTGCCGTCCTTAAGGTCCTTGGAGGTTTCGAAGGAAGGGACTCATGGACAGACCCCTCGCAGTCCGGGCTCGCGGGATCACCAAGTCTTTCGGCAACGTTGTCGCACTTGACGGCATCGATCTGGATGTGACGCAGGGGCAGATCCACGGCTTGGTGGGACCGAACGGCGCCGGCAAGACGACACTGCTCGGCATCCTTCTGGGCCTCGCTGTCGCCGACAGCGGCCGCCTCGAGATCCTGGGTGCGCCGCTCGGGCGGGCGTTCGCCGCTCCCGACGGTGTCGCCGGCTTCGTGGACGGGCCCGGTCTCTACCCCTCGCTCACCGCCAGGCAGAACCTGGCCGCGCTGGCCGCTCTGCGTGGCCACGACGCGCGGACCACCGGGATCGACGACGTGCTCGACCAGGTCGGGCTCACCGATGTCGCCGACGACCGGGCCCGCGGCTTCTCTCTCGGCATGCGTCAGCGGCTCGGGCTCGCCGCCGCCCTGCTCACCAAGCCCCGGCTGCTCGTGCTCGACGAACCTTCCAACGGCCTCGACCCGGCCGGCAAGAAACACGTACACGGTGTGCTCACCCGGCTGGCGGCGAACGGCACCAGCGTCGTGCTCTCGAGCCACCGCATGGACGACCTCGAGGCACTGTGCTGCGAGGTCACCATCATCGCCACCGGACGGGTCGTCTTCTCCGGCCCGCTGAGCAAGCTGGCCGCCGAGAAAGGTGAACTCGACTACCGGCTGCTCACCTCCGACCCGCAGGCCGCCCGCCAACTGGCCGTCGACACGGCCGGGATCCGGGTCGTCGACGACGCCGGGGCACGACACGAAGCCGAGGTGCTCGTCGTACGCGCGCTGGTGGCCGCCCTCGACGAACTGGTGGTGCAACTCGTGCACGCGGGCATTGCGTTGCGTGAGCTCGCACCCGTGGTGTCGCCGCTCGAGGCCGCGTTCCTCGCCCTCACCGAGCAGCAGGAGGCAGCCCGTTGACCGCGCCCGCGACCATCGCCGACCACCACGCTGCCAGTGCCCGCAGCGTCTCGGTGTCACGCGGCTACCGCTTCGAGCTGGTCAAGCTGGTCTCGCAATGGCGGATCCGGTTGCTGGTCCTCGCCTGCTGGATCACGCCGGCGCTCTTCGTCGCCGCGGTGAGCCGGCAGAGCACGCTCCCCGTCGACACCCTCTTCGGTCGCTGGATGCACGCCACGGGATGGGCCGGACCGCTGGTGATGCTCGGTTTCGCGGGCACCTGGGCGCTGCCGCTGCTGACCTCGATGGTCGCCGGCGACGTGTTCGCCTCCGAGGACCGGCTCGGCACCTGGCGCCACCTGCTCGTGGCGGTCCGTTCGCCCCGACGGATCTTCGCAGCGAAGGCACTGGCCAGCCTCACCGTCATCCTGCTGCTCGTGGCCGGGCTGGCCTGTTCCAGCGCGGCCGGCGGGGTCGCGGCGGTCGGCAACCAGCCGCTGGTCGGCCTCGACGGCCATCTACTGACGCCGGCGGACGCCGCCGGAAAGGTCCTGCTCGCCTGGGCCTGCGTACTCGCCCCGACCCTGGCCCTCGCCGCGATCGGACTACTCGGGTCCGTCGCGCTGGGGCGCTCCCCGATGGGACTGCTGCTGCCCGCGCTCGTCGCGCTCGCAATGCAGCTCGCCCAGATGCTGCCGCTGCCCGTCGCCGTACGCCTCGCCCTGCCGGCTTACGCCTTCATCGCCTGGAACGGTCTGTTCACCAGCCCCACGCATCTCGGCCCGCTCCTGATCGGCATCGTGGTCAGCCTGGTGTGGGCCGTGACCGCGACAACGCTGGCCTACCTGCTTTTCCTGCGGCGCGACTTCACCAACCTGACCGACGACGGCTCCGGGCGCCGCGCGTTCACCGCCGGAGCCCTGCCGCTCGCCGGGCTGGTCGCCGTCACGGTTGCGGTCGTCGCCTCGGCGACCACGGCCTCGGGCTCCGGGATCGAGCAGGACAAAGTGCAGCGCTCGGTCGCCACCGCGTTCGCCCACCTCTATCGCATCCAGACCAAGCAGCTCAACCGCCCCGACGTCACCGAGGCGCAGCTGAAGGTCGCGGCGACGTGCGACAAGGGCAGCGTCAAGGTCGCCGCCGAGGGGCCGGGCAACGACTGGCGTTGCGTCGTCACCTGGCATCTCCCCGGCGTCGACGTCGCAGGGACGGCCATCTACCAGCTCGACGTCACCGCAGACGGCCGTTTCATGGCCGATGGCGACGGACCGAAGGAAGTGAACGGCTACTTCCTGGTGCGGACCCCGGCCGGGGACGCACCGAACCCGCTCTGGCAGTTCGACAGCAACGTCGAACTGCTCGCCACCTCGAAGGGATAACTCCATGCAGGTAACGCGCCGCCGTCGGCGTGTCGAGAAGGACCGTTTCGGCTTTCTCGGTAGACGCATCGGCCGCCGGATATCCCTGATAACGGCAGGCACCACCGCTGTCGCCCTCGCCGCCGGCACCGCTTTCGCCCAGACGCACCAGTTCGGCACCGACCAGGTCGGCCAGGTCACCGATCAGGGCCAGGTTGTCTCCAGCGACCAGTACATCGCCCCGTACGGCGACCGCCTCGTCGTCAACAACGGCAAGATCATGTCGTCCTCTGTCAGCCCGGACGGCACCCATCTTGCGGCCTCGGTCACCGACGGTGGGGCGGCGCTGTCCATCGTGGACCTGAAGACCTGGAAGGTGCAGCAGCTCGTCAGCAACTCCGCGTCGTCGAGCCCGCGGATCAGCAGCAACAGCGTGGGCCAGGAAGGCCCCACGTACTCACCCGACGGTTCGCAGCTGTGGCTGGGTCAGACCGACGGCTACACCAAGTTCACCGTGAACCCGGACGGCAGCGTCGCCAATCCCAAGTCCGTCAACATCCCGGCGGACGGGGCCAAGCACGCGCTGGTCGGCGAGGCGGTGTTCTCGCCCGACGGCTCCAGGGTGTACTGCGCGGTCAACGGCCAGAACCGGGTGGTCGCCATCGACGCGGCGACAGGGGCCATCAAGCAGAGCTGGGCCGTGGGCAACGCGCCGCGTGACATGGTCAAGGTCGGCGACAAGCTCTACGTCAGCAACGAGGGCGGGCGTCCGGCGAAGGCCGGCGACACCACCGTCAACTCGTACGGCACCCAGGTGCCGGCCGACCCGAAGACCGCTGCCACCACCACCGGCACGGTCAGCGTCATCGACCTGGCCAACCCGGCTGCCGCCGTCTCGAGCATCGACGTCGGTCTGCACCCGACCGCCCTGTACGCCAAGAACGGGGCGCTGTTCGTCACCAACACCGCCACCAACGACGTGTCGGTCATCGACACCGCCGGCAACAAGGTCGTGCAGACGATCGCCACGCAGCCGTGGCCGGAGGCCTCGGTGGGCTACGAGCCCGACGCGGTGACGCTCACCGACGACGGTCACCTGCTGGTGACGCTCGGCCGCGCCAACGCGGTCGCCGTCTACCGGTACACGACCCCGCAGGAGCCGGTCAGCTACGTCGGCCTGCTGCCGACGGACTACTTCCCCGCGGAGATCGCCACCGTCGGCAAGGACGTGCTCGTCTCCAACGCCCGTGGTATCGACGCCCGCCGCCCCACCAACAGCGCCGGGCACGCCACCCACGACACGACGTCGAGCGTGCAGCGGTTCACGCTGCCGGACGACAGCGTCATCAGGTCCGAAACGGCCAAGGTCTTCAAGCAGAACGGCTGGACGGGCGGCTCGGTCGAGCTGGCCAAGGGCAAGAGCAAGGCGAAGCCGGTGCCGGTCCCGCAGCGGCTCGGCGCCCCCTCGACGATCAAGCACGTCTTCCTGATCGTCAAGGAGAACCGGACCTACGACCAGGTCCTGGGTGACGTCCCGCAGGGCAACGGCGACCCGTCGCTGGCGGAGTTCGGCGAGAACGTGACGCCGAACCAGCACGCGCTGGCCGAGCAGTTCGGGCTGTACGACAACACGTACGACATCGGCACGAACTCCGCGGAGGGCCACAACTGGCTGATGCAGGCCGACGACCCGGAATACACCGAGTCCTCGGCCGGTGAGTACGCGCGCAGCTACGACACCGAGGACGACGCTCTCGGCCACCAGCGGACCGGCTTCATCTGGACCGGTGCGCAGGCGGCCGGGAAGTCCGTGCGGGACTTCGGCGAATTCCAGCAGTTCCTGACCAAGCCGTCGGGCGCGAGCTGGCAGAACCTGTACTGCGACTCCAAGAACATGGAGGCGACCGGTCAGGACACCGCCTACACCCTGAACTCGTCCTCGCCGATCCCGTCGCTCAACGACGTGTCCGTGCACGGCTTCCCGAAGTTCGACACCAGCGTCCCGGACATCTACCGGGAACAGATCTGGAAGCGTGACTTCGAGAGGAACGGGCCGGCGAACCTGAACATGTTCTGGCTCTCCAGCGACCACACCGGTGGCCCGGCGAACGCCGCCGCTCAGGTCGCCGACAACGACCTCGCCACGGGCAAGATCGTCGACGAGATCTCGCACAGCAAGTACTGGAAGGACTCCGCGATCTTCGTCGTCGAGGACGACTCCCAGGCCGGCCTCGACCACGTCGACGGCCACCGTGCCCCGATCCAGATCATCAGCCCTTGGGCGCAGCACGGCAAGGTCGACAGCCACTACTACTCCCAGATCACGATGATCCGGACCATCGAGCAGATCCTCGGGATCCACCCGATGAACCAGAAGGACAGTGCGGCCAGCCCGATGCGTGGGGCGTTCAGCCAGCACCCTAACTACACGCCGTTCAAGGCGCTGCCCAACCGGACCTCGCTGACCGCGGGTCTGTCGACCCCGCCTGCCTGCGGCGTGGACACCCCGGCCCCCCAGGACCCCAGGGCAGCGGCTGTGCCGTCGGCGAAGGTGCCGGCGGACAAGCAGGCGGTCGCAGCGAAGTGGGAGACCTGGAAGTCGAAGCAGCGGCTGACCGGGCCGGGCGCTGTGCCCGACTTCGCGAACCCCGCGCAGATGAACCACTTCACGTGGTACCAGACGCACAACTGGACGAAGCCGTACCCCGGCGAGGACAAGATCTTCGCGCCTCAGGACGTGCCGGGCGCCTACATCCCGTCGTCGGAGTCCGACGGCTGACACAGGCTGATCACATCAAGAGGCCCCTGGCCGACGTCACCGCCGGCCAGGGGCCTTCGTGGAACAGGCGGAGGTCTACCCGGAGCAGGCGCAGCCCGCGCTGAAACTTATCGGCAAGGCGCTCCACACGCAGGATGTCACGTTCCTGCGCACGCAACTCGCCTACGAGACCGGATTGGCGTTCGACGTGCTCGCCGTCCCACGGGAGCAGGAACTCGACCGGGACGGTGATCTCTGCCGTCGCCTCGGTCAGGGACTCATGCCCCAGCACACCGAAATCCGCCACGGTGATCCTGGGTTCGACCGCCGTCAACGGCACCCCGATCCCGATCCCCTGCATGATGCCCCAGAAGCCGACCGGCCCTTCGGCGCCGATCTCCGGCAGTTCCTGGAGGCGTCCAGGGTCGCCTGCCATTCCGGCACGGCACGCGCCGCCGCGTGGATGTGGATCGCACGGCGACCGGGCCGAGCGGCTCGCCAACCCCTTTTCCTGCCGACCAACTGTGTTCCGGCCACACGGTCCAGCGTGAGCGACAGTTTGTGCGGGGCCCTTGCCAGCCGCAGCCCAGGAGCTGACGGAGTTGGGAAGTTGCCGTGGGCGTTGTGGTGGCCGGCAAAGGCGATGTCGTCCGGGTCGGCCTTGTCCTAGACGGGGTCGTAGAGCTGGACGGGCTCTTCGACCACAGCCACCTCGGCGTCCTCAAAGAGCTTCGGTCTTCCCCGCCTCTACGGAGGGTGTATGGCAGTCCGGCAGGGGATACGGCACCACCGGCAGGAGTGGATTTTATAGCCGCCGCAACATCGCGGCCAGCCTGGCGAGCCGTCAGGCCGGCGCTGAGGAACTCTTGGCGGTGAAGCTCGGCATGGTGCTGGACCACATCAGGAAAATGGGCCGGCAAGCACACCGAGCAAGCCGTGCGGACCGGACCTGGCCGCATTCGGCATGCGCTGGACGACTACGTCGGGCAGGAGACAGAAGTAGGGATCACCGAGGAATGTGAGAGGACCCGGATCCAGTTGGATCCGGGTCCTCTCAGGAGTAGCGGGGACAGGATTTGAACCTGCGACCTCTGGGTTATGAGCCCAGCGAGCTACCGAGCTGCTCCACCCCGCGTCGGTAAACCCCACCGTACGCCATCACAGCGTGCGCCGGAGACCACCGTCTGCCCACGGGGGCAATATCGAGGACAGAGACGCCGTGCGGTGCCGGACGGATCAGGCGGCCTACAGCTCCGCATCCGCTCATCCGGGTCCCTGTCTCAACCGGCCGGAGACGCGGTGGCTCTGTGCACGAGAACGAGCAGTACTTCGACATGGGTTTGGGGAGGCAGCCGAGCGTCGGCGGACGATTGAGATGTTCACGAGTTACGACGGCACTGGGCTTTCCTGGCGGGCCGTTGCCGACCGCTCCCGGGCGCCGGTCCGGGCGGCCGGCGAGGCTTCAGGAGGGCAGGGAGGCAAGCCAGTTGGTCAGGAGCCGGTTGGTCTCGGCGGGGCGCTCCTGCTGGACCCAGTGGCCGCAGCCGTCGAGGATGTGGGAGGAGACCAGGCCGGGCAGGGTGGTGGGGTATGCCTTGATCGCTTTGGCCATCCAGGTGGTGGAGGCGTCCAGGCTGCCGCCGATGAACAAGGAGGGCTGGGTGATGGGGGCGCCGTCGAATGCGGCGAGGTCGTCCCAGTCCCGGTCCATGTTGCGGTAGCGGTTCAGCGCCCAGCTCATGCCGGTCCGCTCGAACTCCCCGGCGTAGACGTCCAGGTCGTTCTCGCTGAGCCAGGCGGGCTGCCGACCAGTGGGGAACCGGTCGCGCAGCGTGCCGCCCCGGCTGACGAAGTGGGGGCTCGATACGTCGGGCGCGGGCATGGTGTCGGCGGACAGGGCAGCGTAGAAGCCCGCGAGCCAGCCGCGCACATCGGGCTCGATCTCGGCCTCGGCCCGGCCGGGGTCCTGGAAGTAGGAGACGTAGAACTCCTCGTCCCCGCCCATCCGCGCGAAGGCCTCGCTGGGCCTCGGCCCGCCGCGCGGGGCGTAGGGCACGCTGAGGAGTCCGACCGCGCGGAAGATGTCCGGCCTGACCAGGGCTGAGTTGGCGGCGATAGCCGCCCCCCAGTCGTGGCCGACGACGACTGCCGACTGTTCGCCCAGCGCGTGCACCACCGCGGCGTTGTCCGCCACCAGCTCCAGCATCCGGTACGCGTCTGTGCCGGTGGGCTTGGAGGAGCGGCCGTAGCCGCGCACATCGATGGCCACCGCGCGGTACCCGGCTGCGGCCAGGGCCGGCAGCTGGTGGCGCCAGGAGTACCAGGACTCCGGGAAGCCGTGCACGAGCAATACCAGCGGTCCGGTGCCCTGTTCCACCAGGTGGATCCGGCCGGCGGGCGAGGAGACCATTCGGTGCGTGACGTCCGTGGCCTGCTGCGACATGAATCCTCCAAGACTGTCGATCTGCTCTGCGCCATCGTTTCGGTTGCCGATCATGCGGGGAACGACGCGGGCGCGGCGAGCCTTGTTGCCATTTCAGCAAACGGCTCCGGGCGGTCTGTCTCACGCGTTTCGATGTCCGTCGCGGTCCCGGGCCGCGACGGGCCGGGCCGGGCCGGGCCGGACGGGCCGGGC
>NZ_JBEZKJ010000142.1:0-15697 GCF_040651675.1 Streptomyces sp. NPDC048415
GGCACGGCGCAGCGGCCCCGGCCGGCGCGCAACACCGGCGAGCGCGCCCCGATCCTCGGCTGCGTCCGCGCCGCCCATTCCCGCCTCCCTTCTCCTTCACCCCAGCAGGGACATGGGCGAAAGCGGCCGCAACGGGGATGTCAGAGGCGCGACCACGCCCGTACGCCCACGGTGACCCGGGAGAGCTCCAGGACGTCGGGAAGGCTCGCGCAACAGTCGTCGCAGTCGCAACAGGTGGTGACCAGCAGGTGCAACGGCGGTGTTCCAGTACGGGTGCCACCGCAGGCGTACGGAGACACGCAGGAGGCGCCGCCGCAGGGCCGCGGCGTCGCAGTGGCCGGCTGCGGACGCGCGCTTCGTGGGCGGCGCTCCAGGCGTGCTGGGTCTGCACCAGGTCGCAGGGGAAGTCGGTGGAGTCCGCGCCGGCATTAGATCGCTTGTGCGAATTCCCTGTCATGCCGGACGCACCGCCGGAGGCACCGATGTGCCGCATCACGAAAGGTTGGTCGTTGCCACCGGGGTTGATGATCAGGGAGTCCGTGTCATCGAGGTTTGAGCGGCACGACGTGCTGATGCCTCAGAGGCATGTCGGTGCCGCCGCCGCTTTATCGCCAGTCGTTGTTCGTCAGCTGCCTTGGACAGTGGCAATCTGGAAAATGTGGAGGCCGGGCACGGCGTGGCTGGTGTGCGGCAGCTGTGGCGGTCGAGTCATACGCTGTTGGTGATCCCGATCGTGCTCATCGTGGTGATCACAGCGGTGGACCAATTGGTCCCGGCCGACGTCCATCTCGGCCCGCTACTGGTCATCGCCCCTGCGATCACCGCCTCGTTCGCCGGCCCACGGCTGACCGGGCTGATCGGGTTTCTGGCCGTGGCGGCGCAGGCGTACATCGGCTGGCACTTCGGCGTGCTGTTCTCGCGCAACGTGGTGGTGCAGATCCTCGCCCTGGCGGTCCTGTCGGCCATGATCGTGTTCTTCTGCGTGCTACGCGAACGATACCGACGCCAGCTCGCCCAGGTACGGTCGGTCGCAGAGGCCGCGCAGCACGTCCTGCTGTGGCCGCTGCCGGAACGGCTCGGCCCGTTGCGCATCGCCTGCCTGTACCTGGCCGCCGAGGACGAGGCGCAGATCGGCGGTGACCTCTACGCGGCCACCCGCATCGTCGGCGGTGTGCGCATCATGATCGGCGATGTGCGGGGCAAGGGCCTGTCCGCCATCGGCGAGGCCGCCCTGCTGCTCGGAGCCTTCCGCGAGGCCGCCCACCGGCACACCTCCCTGCCTGATCTGGCCGTCGCCCTGGAACAGAGCGTCACCCGCTACCTGGCCGACTTCGAGCCGGCCGAGGAAACCGGCGAACGCTTCGCCACCACCTTGCTGCTGGAACTCCCCGACGACGACCACATCACACGAGTAATCAGCTGCGGGCACCCCCCGCCCCTGGTACTCAGCCCCGGCAGTGCCCTCACCGTCCCCAGCCTGCATCCCGCACCACCGCTGGGGATCGGCGAGATGGGGCCGCAGGAATACACGATCGATGTGCTCTCCTTCGAGCCCGGCGACACGCTCCTGCTCTACACCGACGGCGTCATCGAAGCCCGCGACGCCGATGGCGCCTTCTACCCCTTCGAGACACGGGCCGCCCAGTGGAGCGAGGCTGGACCAGAATCGCTGCTGCACCACATCCAGCGCGATCTACTCGCCCACACTCGCGGACGCCTTGACGACGACGCGGCTCTCGTCGCGCTCCGCCGCGAGCCCGACATCCACCGACGCCGCCACCACGGGCGCGTCGTCCACGCGAGCGGGTTCGGTCACAGCTCCTCAACTGGACGTGGGTGAGGTCGATCCGACACCCCCGGGGCAGGCCGCAGACTCTACGAAAGTCGCGGCAACTCACCCGATCAGCAGCCCGCCCTGCGACTGCGCAAAGCTCGGTGGGCGCGCAGCATCCTCACGGTACTGGCCGTGATCGGTGCGCCGGGCGTGTCCTGGGTGGCAACCAGGACCTTCAGCGAGCGGTTGACAGTTCCCGTCAGGTCTCGCTGCCGGCCGCGGCGTCCACCGAGGTCGAGGCAGACGGCTTCGAGGGATTCCAGCAGAAGGCTGCGCGGGATCGGGCACCGTCAGGATGCGCAAGCGCACGACGTCAGGCCGGGCGTCGAACAGGACGAGCTGCCGGTGGACCGCAGGGTTGATCGGCCGCACGACAGGCCGTCGACGCGAACGGGTGCGGCGGGTATGGAAACGCTTCGCCGGCTGCCGGCGGTGAGGCGGCACCATCAGCGCCAGGCGCCGTTCCATGCCGTTGAAGTAGAGCTGATGGCCGCCGCCGGAGACGTGCTCTTCCCTCCCGAGCGGCCCGATGTGCCCTCAGTCATCAGCATCGACGTGCCCGTCCTGCGCAGACGCGTCCCGCACCCCAGCACTCTCGCCCGATCAGGAACGCCTGATGGATCTGCTGCGCGCCGTCCTGGACAGGAAGCCGTGACCCCAACCTCCCCCCACCATCCCTTAATTACGGTGTCGGCCAAGGCCTCGATGGCTCTTCCGGGCATGGTCCCGGGCAAGCCGATCTCGACGCACGGCATGACCCAGAAGCTCGGCCGCCACGGCATCACGGTCCGCACCGCCCGCAACGCGGCCCTCGCCGCACTCGCCGCTGATCTCCCCAGCCCGATCCTCGCCGACCTGGCTGGGATGCACCGACACACCGCGCTCCGCTGGGTCGCCTACGCCAGACGCGACTGGGCCGAGTACCTCGCTGTCCGAGCCGAGGACCAGAAAGAACCGCCCGCGACTGGCGGTTGCCGATGACAGGGCACGATTCGTGCAGCCCCCGCGGCAATCGATAGGCTGCCAGGTCACGACCGCACCCTGTTCGATCCACGGGCCGGTCAGGGCTCTGCCGCAGCTTGTGGCACCTCCACGCTGCCTCGCCGACTCCTGCCCGCCCGGGCCCTGGAACACGGGGGCGATCTTGACGGCGGGGCAATCGGGCCCCGGTCGACGGGTCAGGAGGAACAAGTGGCACAGATCATCGCCGAGGTCTCACGGACGTTCAACGAATTTCTGCTCTTGCCGAACCGGAGCCGGACCGATTGCTCGCCTGCGACGGTTGACCTGCGCACGCCCTTGGTGCGGCACCTCGCGGGCGAAGCATCGGCGATCGAGCTGCACTCCCCGTTCACGTCCGCGATCATGCAGGCTGTCAGCACACCCGATCTCGCGATCGCGCTGGCGCGCAACGGCGGTCTAAGCTTTCTGCACCACAACCAGTCCATCCAGGACCAGGCGGCCGCGGTCCGCCAGGTGAAAAACTTCAAGGCTGGATTCGTCACGAGCGACACGAACGTCCGCCCCGACGACAGCCTGAGCCTCCTGGCAGACGTCATGCGCCGCACCGGCCACAGCACCGCCGCGGTCACCCACGACGGGACCGCCACCGGCCGCTTCCTCGGACTGGTGACCTCCCGCGACTTCCACCCCCAACGCCACGACCTCGACGGACCGGTCAGCGGCCGGATGACCGCCATCGCCGACCTTCCCTATGCCGGGCCCGACACCACGCTCTCCGAAGCCAACACCCGGCTGTGGGACGAACGGCTCGACTGTCTCCCGGTGCTGGACGCCGAGGGCCACCTGCAGCATCTGGTATTCCGATCCGACTACACCGACAACAAGCGCTTCCCGAACCAGGTCGTGGACACCGCCAAGCGCCTGCGTGTGGGCGCGGGCGTCAACACCCATGACTACCAAGAGCGTGTCCCGGCCCTGCTGGAGGCAGGCGCAGACGTGCTGTGCTTCGACTCCTCCGACGGGTACAGCGACTGGCAGGCACAGGCACTGACCTGGGTGAAGAAGCACTATCCGGAGATCCCCGTCGGTGGCGGCAACGTAGTCGACGGCGAGGCGTTCACCTTCCTCGCCGAGGCGGGGGCGGACTTCGTCAAGGTCGGCGTGGGCGGCGGCTCCATCTGCATCACCCGCGACCAGAAGGGCATCGGCCGCGGCCAGGCCAGCGCAGTGCTCGACGTCGCTGCGGCTAGGGACGCCTTCCGCGAGCGCACCGGCGAGTACGTGCCGATCTGCTCCGACGGCGGGCTCCTGCACGACTACCACGTGGCCCTGGCTCTGGCGATGGGAGCCGACTTCGTCATGATGGGGCGTTATTTCGCGCGCTTCGACCAAGCGGCTGGCGCGAAGTTGCCCACCCGCGACGGCTTCGTCAAGGAGTACTGGGGCGAAGGATCGAACCGTGCCCGCAACTGGCAACGCTACGGCCAGGGAGGTCAGGGGCTGGTCTTCGAGGAAGGCGTCGACGGCTACGTCCCCTACGCCGGCGACCTCAACGAAGGGCTCGCCCTGACCATCGCCAAGCTCAAGACCACGATGGTCTCCTGCGGCTCCACCACCCTGCCAGAGTTCCAGTCCACCGCCCGGCTCACTCTGGTCTCAGACCAGAGCTTCCAGGAGAGCCACGCCAACGTCGCCCTGCGGGACGCGCCGCCGACACTCGCCTGAGAAGCTGCCAAGGGGCCGCTGAGTACTGGCCGGAGGGGGAATAGTGCACAGTCGGAATAACCCTCCCGTAACCCGGAAGGTCTTGAAGGACTCGGTCGTGGAGCACTACAGCAGTCCGGCGGTGAAGTCTACGAAGCGGAAACTGGACCCGGACCTGCCTACCAGGCATGGCATTGGCGGATCATCGAACCGGCGGCCCAGGCCATGGACATCGCCTCCCAGCTGTCCTTCGCTGCCGACGCGCGTGCTGCTCGACCGCAACGCGCCGTGCGGAGTTGGCCTTCTCCGCTGTGAGTCCGCGCCACTTTACTGAGGGCTTCGACAGTGCGGACGCCATCAACAACTTCATCGCCCACGTCAACGACAACCGTCGGACCACTGGGCTGGACGAGATCCCGCGCGGCAAGGTCAACCCGCACCAGTTCCGACGGCCCATGGCCATGCTCACCCGGGATTTCCCCGGTTCCGAGATCGCGGTCGGCATGCAGCTCAAACACGCCGCCGCTAGAGCTCTGGAAAATCGCACGACCCAGGGCTACATGGACCAGGCCCCGTCCTGGGCCCGCCATCTCGACCAGGCCATCGCCGACCGCCGCTTCTTGCGACTCCGCGAACTCTTCGAATCGACGCCAAGTGCATCGAAGACGCGATCGTCCCCCAAGGCCACCGTGGCCCACTCGTCGACCGCTGCCGCCCCTCACGCCGCGGCAACAGCATCATCGCCCCAGAACACCTACCGATCCGGAAGGCCGAGCACACCTCCCTGACCCGCCTGCGGTCCACCTCGAAGCTCCCACCGAGCCGCCAAATCCTGATCATCGAGCAGATCCGCGACATCGAGATCGTGCTCAGGAAGGCCGATAAGGCATGCCCCCGGACAGCCGAAGGTATCCGACAAGGCCGAGCAGGCCCTGGGCGAGGCCATGGAGCGACTCATTGTCGGCAGACCCCTCCGCACCGACGGCAAGCTGACGAAGAACAACCTCTGGCGCGAGGCCGACGTCAGCAGGGCCACCACGAACCGGGCAACCGCGATACTCACCGAATGGGACGGTCGTATCACCGAATCCCCGGCCGAGGCCCTTCAACGCCGCGAGGGCGGCCGGGCCATCTATCGGTTGGGGTCGCTCTCGGCGGAGGCGTCGCTGAGCAGGCCGACGGCGCTGTACCAGAGAGGGCCGGGGTTGAGCCGGTCGGCGTGGAGCTTCATCATCTCGTTGAAGAACTCCTGGGGGGTCGGCTTGCCGGCCAGGAGGCGGATTGCGTCGCGCAGGTACTGGCGGGTCTCTTCGAGAATCTTCGGGTCGTCGGGGAGGGCCTTGTTCTTGTGACCGGCGACGACGTGGCGGGGATTGAGTGCGGCTATGTGGTCGATGTTGTCGAGCCATGACTGAAGGCCGCCGTCGCTGCCTTCGAGCATCATCTGATGCACTCCGTTGTAGACGACGTCCCCTGCGACGACGAGGCCGATCGAGGGCTCGTGCAGGACGCTGGTGTCGTCGGTGTCGGTGTGGCCGGTCTCCACGGGAAGCAGGACGTGACCTTCCAGGTGGAAGCCGCCGTCCGGAACAGCAATGGCGAGGACGGGTGTGTTCTCGGGAATCTGGCCGGGGAAGGTCTTCGCGAAGCCCTCCTCCTTGCCCTTCAGCTGTGAGTGCATCTGACGGATCGTGCCCTCGGTCGCGTAGACGACGCTGTCGGCGTCGCCGAAGCGCTCCAGGAGCGGCGCGGTGCCGAACCAGTGGTCGGGGTGGCCGTGCGTGATGTAGACGTAGGCGAGCCGCTTGCCGGAGCGGGCGACCCCCTCCGCGACCTGCTCGATCTGGCCGTTGGTCAGCGGCGGGTCCACCAGGACGGCCTCGCGATCCCCGTAGATCAGGGTGGACGAGATCGGTGAGGAGACGATCTCGTCCCCGTTCGGCAGCCTCAGATCGATCTTTCTGGGCATTCCGTCCGCGACCAGGACCTCGTAGGACAGGGAAGCAGGCTCAGTCATGGTGGCTCTTTCCGGATGAGTGCGGCCCCTTGCGGCACTGTGACACAGGTTGGCGGTGGACTGCCCGTCGGGGCTTTGCCCGCCTGGAGCCGACGAGTTCGGCGAGGTGGTACTGGTGCCGTCCGACCGCGTACGGCACGGATTGCAGGTGTGCCGGGCCGACGGCGATCGAGGGTGTGCAGCGGATGCGAGCAGTTGTTGCTAGAGGGCGGCGGCGAAGCCGTGGGGGCGGTGAATGAAGAGGGCGATGTCGTTGCCGTCGACGCCGGTGACCGACTCGACGCTGCGCGTCAGACCCGCGAAGGTGGGCAGATCCGCAGCGAGCGCGCCGAACAGCGCTTCGAAACCGGCCTCGGCGGCGTTCATGAACTCCAGCCTGGCATCGAGCGGATCGGAGGCGGTCACGGGCGGGGCATCGCCACGCTTGTCAGACCGAATGCCGCGAGGGCGTCCACCATGCGGGGATCACTGCGCGTATCTGAGCGGTAGTCGGAGGCGGGATCGCCGTAGCGGCCAAGGAGAGCAGGCTGCGTCGCGGTGGAGTCGGATGACGTACTCACGCCTGTTGCCTCACCTGCGTCGGGCCGAGACGCGGGCTCGGTGGGGGCTCCGGGGCCGGGGGAAGACTGGTCCGCGCAGGCGACGCAGCCCTTCCCCGCGGGCCTCCGTCCGGGGTCCGGGCGCTATCCGCCCGGGGCGCCGTGGGCGTCGGTCACTTCTCGCCCAGGGCGCGGGAGATCTGCACGGTGTCGGCGGTCTGCTGCAGGCGGGTGATCTTGTCGTCGCGCAGGGTGTAGATGTGCACGAAGCGCGAGCTGAAGCGTTCGCCGGTGGCCTTCGCCTTGCCCTCGTAGCGGCCCAGGGCGATCACCTTGTCGTCGACCTCCCAGAACTCGTCCCCCTCGGCCCAGAACTCGTCGAAGTCCCCGAAGAAGGAGAAGAAGTCGTTGACGATCGCGTCGAAGGCGTCGTGGACGCCGCCGTGAGGGAAGCCTTCGGTGATGTCCCACTGGGCGTCCGGCGAAATGGCCGCGCTGATGACGTTCATGTCGCCCTTGGCGGCGTACATGCGCTTGATGATGTCGGCGTTGGACACGGTGTTCTTCTCCTTGACGAGCTGATCACTGCGCGCGGTGGCAGACGATCGTTTGGGGGTGCGCCTGGCCGCGGTCCGGACCGGCGTTCGTGGCCCCATCCGTTTCGCACGGATGGGCAGGGGATTAAGCGGCCCTGTCCGGCGAGCCGCTCTCGAGCGGTCTTCCGGGCCTGTTCGGTGTCGCCGGTGACGATGGTGAGGACGTCCTCCAGGCCGATCAGCCGGCCGCCCAGCCCCAGAGGCGCTCGGGTATCTCCAACGGGAAGACGAACACCCGCGAGGGATCCCTGGGGCAGTCGGGACCCTCGGCGTCGAGGAGGGCCTCGGTGATGTACGCGACCAGGCGCTCCCTCACCTCCGGGTCATTGATCAGGCTCTGCGGCATGTAGGCGTCGACCCGGTAGCGGGCTCGGCGGCCGGAGCGCCGCCCGCGTAGAGCTGCGTGTGGTGGACCAGGGCTCAGGAGCCAGCGAGCACGTCCTCATCGGCGGGCCGGGCACTTCGGCCTTGAGTATCAGCGTGGTGATCCTTTCGGCCAGGTCACGTTCCGCTTCCAGGCTCAGGGCGCCCTCGGGAAGGTACAAGTCGATCACGGGCATGACGGTTACTCTCCGTCAGGAGTTCTCGGCGTGGTGGCCGCCCGGGCTTCGAGCGGGGTGGCCGCGGCGCTGTCGCGGTGGAGCCGTGCGGTGAGTTGATGGCATGAAGGGTGCCGCGCCGGGCCCGTGGGGGTGGGTGCGGATGTCCGCGGTGATCGGCATTGTGAGCCGGGGTCGCTACGACGAGCTGGTCAAGCAGGGCCGGGGACTGGGTGGCCTCGATGAGCAGCGCCCAGTGGCGCCTCGGTGACTCGGCCATGGAAATCGAGCCGATGCGTCCGGTCGCCAGTCGGGAGAGCTGCGCGTTCCTGGGCGCGGGTGCGGGCTCGGTGGCGCCGTCGCCAGGTGGACCAGTGGAGCAGGCGAGCCGGGTCATGGGCGGCCCGGACGGTCACGGCCGTGAACAGACGCTGAATCTCGTTGCAGGTGAGAGGAATCAGCCCGTCCGGGGTCGGATGGCAGGTGTGTTCGTAAGCGCAAGGTCAACGGTGCACATGTACACGCTCGCCGTCAGCGGCCTGAGCAGACGCTCGTTACTTGCTGCTACTGGCATCACCCGGTGTGGTGCCACCAGTAACGCCCGACGATGAGTTCCTCGAGTGCACGGAGCCTGTCCGCGGCCATCCGCGAAGATGCATCGGGGTGTTTGAGCGCGACGCAGAGGTCGGAGGTGAGGTAGGTCGCTTCGCGAACCTCGCATTCTGCTCGGAGAGTTTCCAGGGAGGTCGTCGTCGCATGAGCGATGACGTCGAGAACGGTCTCCGTGTGGGGGCCGCTGAACCGGGCAAGGAAGAACCAGTCGTCGACAGGTTCTCCGTAGCGGGCCCACTCGAAGTCCAGCAGGGCCGTCACGCTCAGATCATGCACGAGCCAGTTGTCCCAGTGGCAGTCCGCGTGAACCGGGACGACTGCTTGTGCGTGCAGAGGCGCGCGCTCTGCGATCGCTGTCAGGCCGTCGATTAGACGACGAGGTATGGTTCCGTGCCGGTCCAGGGCGGCGAGGTTCTCAACCTCGGCAAAGAGCGCAGCCTGGCTGGTGAACCCGCCGTGGTCGAGAGGTTCTCGCAGCATCTGGTCAGTGTGGTCCGCGGGCATCCAGCTGTGCAGTCGGTCGAGCCGCTGGACTGCCTCCTCCGCCAACGAGCGCGCGGTCACGCCGTCCACACCGGGCATGCCCATGCCAGGAGCCGCCCCGGGCACGCGGGCGTAGCAGGCGTAGCGAACGTCGCGCGTCCCCAGCCGGTGGAGCCCGCTGTCGAGCAGAGGGGCTGTGAGGCCGGAGGGCAGGTGGGGCGCGAGTGCGATCTCCCGATTCAGGCGCGAGTGGCCAGCGGCATCAATGATCTTCACGACGACGTCCGAGCCGACGTAAACGTGGTGGGAGCTGCTCTCAGCGGTGGCCATGGGGCCAGGGTCGCGTCCTAGGGCCGCTGTGGCGATCGCGCGAGTGGCATCGTGGGCTTGCCGCAAGTCGATCATGAGTACTCCAGCCGTAGACGGTGATCTTGCCGGTGCGGTCAACTGAGGCGCGGTTACGGCCACCGTTGATCATCTGTGTGTGAAGACAGAAGATCATCCGGTGGCCGCCGGTCGCAGCGTAGTGCCTGCTCGCTGGCAGGATGCGCTCGAGGGCCTGACGGATCGGATTGCCGGACGGTTCGGTCGGGTGGAACCCCGCCGCCGGGTACGTCAGTTGGTACTCGGGCTGCTGTCCGGACCTGCCGCGCAAGAGCTGCTGGATGATCGCCGAACACGTCGGGGATTCCACCCCGGACGGGCTGCAGCACTTGCCCGGGCGCGCGAAGTGGGACGCCGATCAGGTCCGCGACAACCGGCGGGGCTACGTACTGGCACACCTGGCGGACGACCGATCCGTACTCGTCGTGGACGAGACCCGGGAGCTGAAGAAGGGCACCGCACCGTGGGCGTGCAGCGCCAGTACACCGGCACCGCGGGCAGGATCGAGAACGCCCAGTTCGCCGTCTATCTCACCTACAGTTGCGGGAAGCCGCTGGACGGTGGAGGAGATGTTCCAGAGCTCGAAGACCTTGAGGGGGCTCGACGAACACCAAGTTCGCCGCTGGGACTGCTGGCACCGCTGGGTCACCCTGGCCTGCTCGTCCACGCGTCCTTCGCCGTCACCGCTGCTCTCGAACGCCCAGAGCACGAAGTAGCCGAGGAGGGGGTTTTCATTGTCAAGATCAACACCATGGTCTACCCATGGAAAACCCCGTCGGGGTAGCGGTGGCACGGGTGCGGGTTTCCGCCCACACGACCGATGAGTTCCGCCTCGCCGCGTCGTCTGCATTGTTGGGAACGTCTCCCTTCCGCGCCTGCGGGGGCCCGAGATGAGATGACAAGGAGCGTGCACACCGTGGACCAGGAGAACGTGAGCGCCACCCTGACTGTCGCCGTACCCGCCGCGAGGGTGTTCGCGGTGCTGGCGGACCCGACGAGCCATTCTGCGATCGATGGCACCGGCTGGGTTCAGGAATCCGTCGACCGGGCGCCGCTGACCGAGGTGGGGCAGATTTTCCGGATGGACATGTATCACGCCAACCATCCAAACGGTGACTACCAGGTGGTCAACAAGGTCCAGGTGCTCGACCCGCCGCGCGCCATTGGCTGGCTGACGGGGCAGCAGAAGGGCGACGGTCACCTGGAGTTCGGCGGCTGGATCTGGCGGTACGACCTTGCGCCGCTCGGTCCGTCCGAGACTGAGGTCACGCTCACCTACGACTGGTCGGCGGTGCCGCAGTTCATCCGGGATCGCGGCATCCAGTTCCCGCCGTTCGGCCCTGAGCATCTCACCAATTCGCTGCACCACCTGGCCGAGCTTGCCGCACCGACGTCGCGGGCCTGGACGCCCGGCTAGACACCTGGCGGGCGGCCGTAGCGGTCCACTCGAACGAAGATGTCGGCGATGTGGGCATCGGTCAGGGGCCGATACGCGGCTGGGCGGCGGAAGGCGTTGCCCATGGTCTCGGCGCGGCGGTAGGCACGCAGGGCGTCGGGGTCGAAGGAGGTGAGGCGAGGTGGATGCCAGCGCCTTCACCGGCTGTTGGACGACTCTCTGCGTGAACACGTAGGCCCTTTAGGGGCGGCCTCCTGCAGTCCTCACCCGGGGGAGGCTGTACGGCCGTCACCGAGCGTCCCGCCCGTCAGCCGCACGTGAGGCCACCGCCGTGCGGACATCCACACTGCTCTGCCCGCCGGGCCCTTGCCGCACGACGAGGCGGCTGCCGCGTGGCAGACGCTCGACCAGTTCCACCAGGACGTATCAGCGTTCCCGCCTCACCATCACCTGGGTGTTGCGTGCGATCATGGTTCGGTCCGACACGAGCCGTACGTCACGACCGCGACGCTCCCGCAGTGCGCCTTACTGCGGCGCGTCAGCGCAGTGCAACCTCGCCCGCGTGGACCGCACGCATGGCGCGCTCGACAGTCTCCTGATTTTCGCTGACCGGAGCCACGTAGTCGATGACCTCGCGCGCGGCGTCCTCCCCGAGCATTCGGGTGATCACCCACGTGGCGAGATACTGGGACGCCAGGCAGCCGCCCGCAGTAGCGATGTTGCCCTCGGCGTGGAACGGCGCGTCCAGCACGGTGACGTCGCAGGCTTCGACAAAGGGCCGGCTCTTCATGTCCGTGCAAGCCGGCATGCCACCCAGCAGCCCGAGCCGGGCGAGCACCAGCGCGCCGGAGCACTGCGCGCCGATCAGCTGTCGCGAAGGGTCGAGCCGCAGCCTGGAGATCAGCCGGTCGTCGGCGACCACGTCTCGCGCCTTCACGCCACTACCGATCAGCACGACGTCGGCTTCGGCCACGAACTCCACCGGGCGCTGCCCGGCCACCTCAACGCCGTTCATCGACGTGACCACCGGCGTCGGCGTCGTAATGAAGGCTTCCAAACCGTCCTTACGGCACCGGTTGATCAACGCGGAAGCGATGAAGCTGTCGAGCTCGTTGAACCCGTCGAAGGTGACCACGGCTACCTGCATCACAACTCCTTCAAGTCGGCATCAGATCTGCAGTCTCCCTGGCGCGCAGTTCCTGGGCGAGAGCCAAACAGCGGCCGGTGGCATGCCTACCGGCGCCCCGCGTTTCGAACTGTGCCTGAATACCATACTTACTGTTCCGCCGACCTGCTGATGACAGTGAGCTTCATCCGCCCGACGTCCCTCGGGCCGACATAATCAGAAAGCTCCGGGAGTCGGGTCACCATAGGGCGGCCGTTCCATGGGCGGTGCTGGAGAGATGGCCGCGCCCCAGGCGAGGTACTACCCCGCCAAGTACCAGGCCGTTGTAAACACGCTGGAGAAGCTGCGTGAGGTACTTCCCTGGACTTTGGAAAGCACGAGCACGCTGGAGCCGCGTGATTCGGGGCGTCTCCTGGACTACTGGCGAGGGGTCTACAGCGAGATATTCGAGGTGATCGACACCAGTGGTGACATCTCGTGCAGGGCGCTGGCCCGCGAGGCGATGGCTCTTCCGCCGACGAAGTCGGCCAAGTGTCGGGGATGGCTCAAGAAGACCCGACCGTGATCGTGTGACGAGCTCTATAACCGCTGATCGAACCGGGCCGCTGCTGGTGCGGGCGGTAGAGACTGCTCGGCCCACACGGTCTTGCCGCCCGGTGTATAGCGCACGCCCCAGTTGAGGGCGAGATGGGCGACAATGAACAGGCCACGCCCGCCTTCATCGACCGTCTTGGCATGGCGCAATCGCGGTGCGCTGTAACTGCTGTCGCCGACCTCGCAGGTGAGGGCTCGGTCCTTGATGAGCCGCAACTGCAGAGGCGGGGTGCCGTAGCGGACCGCGTTGGTGACCAGTTCGCTGACGATCATTTCGGCGGTGTAGGCGGTTTCCTCATCCACTCCCCAGAGGCTCAGTTGGCGTTGGGTGTGGGTACGTGCCGTGGCGACAGCTTCGGGGCGGTGGCCGAGATCCCACGTGGCGACCTGCTCGGCGGGGAATGGGCGGGTGCGGGCGAGCAGGAGGATGGCGTCGCCGTGGCGGGTGTCGCTCCGCAGCCGGTACAGGGCGTCATCGCACAGATCCTGCAGGGGCCGGTCAGGGTGGGTCAGCACCTGCTGGAGAAGATCCGGGGAGCCTGGGGCACCGGACGGGGAGGTGGACACGAGGGGTTCGGTGTAGAAGGCCAGGATGCTGCCGTCTGCGACGGTGACGGTCGCGGCGGCGAAGGGCGGTCCTTCAGCACTGCCCAGCGGAGGTCCGGCGGGCAGGTCGGGGATCTCGGTGGTTCCGTCGGGATGGGCGAGGACGGGCGGGCGGGTGCCGGCCCTGGCGATGGTAAAGGTCTGGGTGAGGGGGTTGTAGACCGCATATACGCAGCTTGCGGTAAGCGGCTGCCGGTGCATGGGGTCGCCAGTCGGGAGAGCTGCGCGTTCCTGGGCCAGGCGTATGGCGGTGTCATTGAGGCGTGCGAGGAGCTCGTCGGGTTCAAGGTCGAGTGTGGCCAGGGAGTGGATGACGGTCCGTAGCTGTCCCATGGTGGTGGCCGCGTGGATGCCCTGGCCGGTGGTAGTGCCGACCACCAGTGCCGTACGGGCACCGGACAGAGCGAAGGTGTCGAACCAGCCGCCTCCGCCCACCTCGGACTGCACGTGCAGGTGGGCGGTTTCCACGGCGGTCTGCGCCGCGGCCGAGGGAGGCAGCAGGTGGCGCTGGACTGTCGATGCGATGGTGTGTTCGCGGGTGTAGCGGCGGGCGTTGTCGATGGACAGCGCCGTGTGGGCGGCCAGTTCGAGGGCGAGGGCGACATCGTCCTTGTTGTAGAGGTCGGCTTGGCCGGTGCGGTACAGGCACAGCAGGCCGAGTACTGTGCCGCGCAGAGTCAGGGGTGTGGTGATAAGCGTGCGGGCAGCGGCTGCGCGGATCGCTCCGGCGCGTTGCGGGTCGGCTGCCAGCCAGGGCGTGTCGGGACCCAAGGTAACGAGGCGGGGCTTGAGGTCGGCCAGGGCTTGGGCGTAAGGAGTCGGGAACGGCAGGGCCCGCACGTCGCCCACCGGATGTGCCTGAACCTGCTCCTCACCGCCGCTGTGGCCGAAGGCGACACGGCGCAGCGGCACCTCGCGGCCCAAAGGACTCAGCGGAGGATCATCACCACGCACCACGGCGTCCACCACGTCCACCACGGCGATGTCAGCGAAGTCCGGCACCACGGCCCGCACCAGAGCCTGGCAGGCGGCCACTACGTCGAGGGTCCGTCCCACGTCGCGCACCAAGTCGAGGACGCGCAGGGCCTTCTCGCGTTCAGTGATGTCGTGCAGCGCCGCCAACACCCCCAAGATCGTCCCTTGCGGGTCCTCAAGGCGATACGACGAGACGGAGAACAGGTACTCCGGCGCTGCGGCCGCTGCACGGACCCGCACGAGTCGTTCCAAGGGCGTGCCGCTCTCCAGCACGCCGCACAGTTCCGCCTCCACCTCACCGGGCGCGGAAAAGTCGTACACATCGGTGAGGCGGCGGCCCAGGAACCGCTCAGGGGGCACGTCGCGCAGGAACGTCGTGGGGAGGTTGACGCGCAGAATCCGCAGCTCCGTGTCGAGGATCAGCAGGTGTGCCGGGGCCCGGTTGAACAGGGCTTCCAGTACTGCACGACCCACGCCGGGCGAGACGGCTTCGTTTTGCGCCACGGCAACCCACCTCCACCATCCAGCCTGCTCTTAGCTCCTATGCAGCGCACCTCGCCTCGCAAGAGCGTGTGGTCGGCCGTGCAGTCGCCGTTGCTGCCCAGCCCGGTGAACCGCAGGATGTCGGTCGCGCGGTCGCAAGTCGGGCCCTGCCCAGTGCCCCAGATCCTCCAGCCGCGCGGCAACTTCCGCGAGGGGCATCGCGATAGATGCGATCAGTGCGGGTGAGGGATTCCCCTGCGGTCTCCTCCAGTGCGGCGACCGTAACCGGTACCTGCAGGAGGGTGAAGTGCCGCTGCTCCCCCGCACGAGCCGGGGTGGTCTGGCGCCAGGAAGTGCCTCAAGTTGTCGGAGTGAGAAATTCCGGCCCATACGCGGTGCCACTGAGCCGCAGGCAGGCTCGTCGAGCGCGTCACGGCACGTCAGAGCCTTGCTGCTCACCCCCGAGCGCATCTGGCCCCGACGGTGCGGGTCGCAAGCTGGCGACGACCAAGGTGATGGCGTCGCGGGAACCTCCGCTGACGCCGATGCGGCCCAGCGCAGCGTCGGCGAGGTGCTCTGCGTTAGGGCGCGACCAACCGTGCCAGGCGGCCACGCGAGCTCCGGACTCAGACGCTGGTCAGGGCCAGGCTGGAGGGGGGTGCTCTGTCGGGATTCGGGCCAGGCACCCGCCGGACGTCCAGGACGGATTCGTCCGGGGCTCGGGCGGGGCGCACCGACCCCCGGTCGCCGTACTAGGCCGTTTCTGATGGCTCTTGGACGGTGTCGCGGAGCCAGATGACGATCGCCGTGACGGCCAGGGTGCCGTTGAAGATGTAGTCGCGTTTG